>CAZFPO010000001.1:0-64502 GCA_964521105.1 uncultured Lentimicrobiaceae bacterium
TGTATTTAGAAATAATATTATATCTTTGTTTCACAAAAATTTTAGTATAACCTATTTTTATTTTCTTGTTTTAAGTCATTAATTAAGTTTAGTTAATATTCGCTACAAATGTAAAATATTTTAAACATAAATACAAAAAATAAATTTATTATTTTACGGGATGAAAATCCAATAGGTTTACCTGCTTCCATTTTTATTGATTACATAGAAAAAACGCTGTTTCAAATATTTATAGATATTATTTCCGAAATATAATCTTTATTCTGCATCAGAGTCTCCTAAAAGGGACTCTGATGTTTATTTTATCGAAATATATTTCTGTAAATCATTAAATTTGCGGAAATATGGAAACAAAAGCATCTAAATCATGGAAATAACCTCCTTCACGCTTATTCTAATGGGTGCTGTTTTTGGCTTATCGGCAGGAATGTCGCCAGGACCGTTGTTAACTCTTGTCATCACACAAACATTAAAACACAATCGTTCCGAAGGTGTAAAAGTTGCGTTAGTACCCTTAATTACCGATTTACCGATTATTGCAATTACTTTTTTTGTTTTTTCAAGATTCTCTCAATCAAATATAGTGTTTAGCATAATTTCGTTTGTAGGGGCAATTTTTATAGCCTATTTAGGATTCGAAACGATGAAAATTAAAACCATAAGCTTTGATATTCAAAATAAGAAACCAAATTCTCTAAAAAAGGGAATCATAGCAAATTTTTTAAATCCTCATCCATATCTTTTTTGGCTTACTGTTGGAACTCCTACCGCTTTTAAAGCCTATGAAGCTGGTCTTTTAGTAGCAATATTTTATTTTCTTTCGTTTTATATTTGTTTGATTGGTTCTAAAACAATTCTTGCTTTTATTATCGAAAAATCCAAGTCATTTATAAAAAATAAAATTTATATATGGACGATGCGTATTCTCGGAATTGCCCTTCTGATATTTTCGGTTTTATTATTTTACGATGGATTTATAATGCTATATTAATTTTAATCTTTTTAATATATTTGCTAAAACTTAAACAAACTTGTTATGAATTGTCGAGATTTAAGCACTAAGTACTTTTTGCTGATTTTGGTGATGGGATTTACCAATTTATCCCATTCGCAAAACATCCGAGTTCTCTTTAATCAATCGGTAGATAATAGTGTTTCGTCTATAACCGATGCTGTTGAAGCCATAAATATTGAAGATTCCATCTGTAAATATATTGACATGGCAACTTCAAGTGTAGATATTGCAGTTTGGGATAATGGAAGTTCAAAAATTATCAATGCTTTAAATAATGCCTATAATAGAGGTGTTATTGTTCGTTACATTTCAAGCAGCAACAGCATAAATAGTGCTTTGTCGAGTTTAAATTCAGGGATTTCGGTACTTGAAAGAGATGCTAGCATTAGCACGAATGTTATGCACAACAAATTTGTATTGATTGACAATTCTTTTATGTTTACAGGTTCGATGAATTTCGGAAACGGGAGCATGTTTGATGACTATAATAATTTAGTGTTTATTTTCGATAATACGATAACTCAGGCATATAAGGCGGAGTTTGATGAAATGTGGGGAGGAACTGGAGCTCAGTCAAATACAGCGAATAGTAAATTTGGACCTGATAAAACGGACAACACTCCGCATCATTTTACCATTGGTGGAAGTGGGGTTGAACTCTATTTTTCGCCAACCGATGGTACCACTTTGAAAATTGTAGAAGCCATAAATACAGCCAACTATTCACTCGATATTGCCATGTTTACTTTTATAAATAATGATATCGGCGATGCTGTTGTTGCTGCAAAAAATAGGGGAGTAGTCGTGAGGGCGATTATTGAGAATGTCAATTATGTTGGTTCCGAACATTCTTCCTTAATAAGTAATGGAATTAACGTGCTATCACACTCTAGTGTTCCATTCGATTTCCATCATAAATATTGTATTATTGATGCTAATAATGCTAATTCGGATCCAGTAGTAATTACGGGTTCGCACAATTGGACAAATTCTGCCGAAGAAGATAATGACGAAAATACATTGATTATTCACAGTCAAATTATTGCCAATCAGTATTTAGAAGAGTTTTCAAAACGATTTTCGGAATTATCACCGTCAAGTGTTGTAAATCAAACCTCCAATAATCAAGTTGCAATCTTTCCAAACCCCACAAGAGATTCATTTAAAATTGTTTCTGCAAAAAATATGAACAATTCAAAGTTGCTCATTCAATCCATAGATGGCTTGATTATACTTGAAAAGTCAGATTTTAGCGGATTTGAATGTGTTGTAGATATTTCCAATTTAGCCAAGGGAATATATTTTGTTTATCTTTATCAGGATAAAGAGCTAAATGTTTTGAAGTTAATGAATGAATAATTTATTCGTTTTCATTTTTTAAAATTGAATCAATTACCATAGGCAGGTGCTCGTATTCTAATTGATGAATTCTTGCAGCAAGAGAATCAATGGTGTCATTAGAGTTAACCTTACATTTTGCTTGTAGTAAAATGTTGCCTTTATCATATTCTTCATTAACATAGTGGATAGTAATTCCGGTTTCCAATTCTTTATTTTCCAATACTGCTTGATGAACATTACTACCAAACATACCTTTGCCCCCATATTTTGGAAGAAGAGCAGGGTGGAGGTTGATTATTTGATTAGGGAATTTATTAATGAATGATTTTGGAATAAGCCATAAAAATCCAGCGAGTACTATTAAATCGGGATTTATTGTCAAAATTTCATGTAAAACAATGTCGGAGTTATAAAATTCTTTTTTTGAAAATACTCGGCATTGAATATTTTCAGCTTTTGCACGTTCAATTACATATGCATTAGGATTATTACAAAAAATTGAATCTATTATAATATTAGGTTGGGTTTTGAAATAATCGATAATACGTTGAGCATTTGAGCCGTTTCCACTAGCAAAAATTACTATTTTCTTGATCATTAGGTGAAAATTATTTAATTGCAAAAGTACTTTTTTTTTCATTTCAATTTTAATTTTATAATATATTGCAAATCAGATGTGTAATTAATTATTTAAAAATTATTTACCGTATTACTATAAAAAGGAAAGATTTTGAAAACACATATTGAAACTTGTAATTTTTCATAGAAATAAGCGTTAAAATAACAAGATTTTAATAAACATTAACAATTGTATTGATTTGAGAATAAACGAATTAAAGCCATAAAAACAACAATATAGTAAATTTAATAATGAGGTAATAAAAAAAGATTAATTTTGCAGGGTTAAATCAAAAAACAAAAATTATGTCTGAAATTGCAGAAAAAGTTAAAGCTATCATCGTTGATAAATTAGGCGTTGATGAAAATGAAGTTGCTCCTGAAGCAAGTTTTACTAATGATTTAGGTGCAGATTCTCTCGACACTGTTGAATTGATTATGGAATTTGAAAAAGAATTCAATATAGCGATTCCTGATGATCAAGCTGAAAAAATTTCTACGGTAGGTGATGCTATTACCTATATTGAAAACAATGCAAATTAATTTTATTTAGTAACAAACACTTTTTCCTTGATGGAGTTAAAAAGAGTTGTTGTTACCGGCTTAGGAGCCCTTACCCCAATTGGAAATACCGTTGAAGAATACTGGAACGGTTTGATAAATGGGGTGAGTGGTGCCGCTGGTATCACGCGTTTTGATGCCACGCAGTTCAAAACGCATTTTGCTTGCGAAGTTAAAAATTTTGACCCTTCTATACACTTCGACAGAAAAGAAGCCCGTAAATTAGATTTGTTTACTCAATTTGCCATGGTAGTTGCTGATCAAGCGGTTAAAGATTCCGAAATGAATCTTGAAACAGTTGATTTAGACAGGATTGGTGTTATATGGGGAACAGGAATTGGCGGGTTTACTACATTTATTGAAGAAATTACAAACTATACGAACGGTGGTGGAGTGCCTCGCTTTAATCCATTTTTTATTCCTAAGGTGATTGGAGACATTGCTGCAGGTCATATATCAATGAAATATGGTTTTGCTGGTCCCAATTATGTTACGACTTCCGCTTGTGCATCTGCTGCTAATGCAATTAGCGATGCTTTCATACATATTATGATTGGTGATTGTGATATGGTGGTTACTGGTGGCTCCGAAGCGGGTATTAACGAAGCGGGTATTGGTGGATTTGGCGCAATGCATGCTATATCTGCTCGTAATGATGACCCAAAAACTGCTTCTCGTCCGTTTGATGTAGACAGAGATGGGTTTGTTTTAGGTGAAGGTGCTGCTGCATTGGTACTTGAAGAGTATGAACATGCTAAAGCTCGTGGTGCAAAAATTTATGCCGAAATAATTGGATATGGTCTTTCAGCTGATGCTCACCACCTTACTGCCCCTCATCCCGAAGGTCATGGCGCAATGAAAGCTATGAAAAAAGCTATTGATCAAGGTAATATAAATATTTCTGACATAGACCATATTAACACGCATGGAACTTCAACCCCAGTTGGTGATGTTGCCGAAATTAGTGCTATTATGAATTTATTTGGCGAACATGCATTTAAAATTAATATTAATTCAACTAAATCAATGACGGGGCACCTTTTAGGAGCTGCTGCCGCAGTTGAAGCTGTTGCCACAGTTTTAGCCGTTAAAAATGACCTTGTTCCTCCTACAATTAATCAATTTAATTTAGACCCTCAAATCGACCCTAAGTTAAATTTTACTTTTAATAAAGCTCAAAATAGAGTGGTAAATTATGCACTTTCAAATGCTTTTGGATTTGGAGGACATAATACATCGTTATTGTTTAAAAAGTTTACCGAATAGTTTGATCTTGTTTAAGATATTCAAAAAACAAAACGACAAATATCAATTGTCAAAATACATTAAAAATATTTTTGGGTTTACTCCCAAAAATATTTTTTTGTATGAGTTAGCATTTACTCACTCATCTGCTGCTCAAACTAGTAACGGAAGAAAGATTAATTATGAACGCTTAGAATATCTTGGAGATGCCATTTTGGGGGCTATCGTTGCCGATTATCTCTATAAAAAATTTCCTAATACCGATGAAGGTTTTCTTACAGAAACCCGATCGAAACTTGTAAGTAGAGCTAATTTAGGTAAACTCGCTCTAAAACTAGGAATGGATAAAAAAGCCATCGTTTCCGATTGTTATTCTGGCTCTAAATCGCTAAGTGGCGATTTATTTGAAGCCTTTATTGGGGCTGTATATATTGACAAAGGGTATTCATTTACACAAAATTTAGTGGTGCGAAAAATCTTTGCCAATTTTTTAGATATGGATGAAATTTTGAAAAAAGAAACCAACTTTAAGAGTCGATTAATTGAAGACTGTCAGCGGGATAAACTTACTCTGGAATTTCATGTAATAAAAGAGGAATTGGTGAAAAATCGAAAACAATTTTGGGTTGAAGTTGTAATAGATGGTGAAAATACTGGCGTAGTAGCCTGCGAATACAACATTAAAGCAGCCGAACAACTTGCATCTGAACACTATTTTTTAATGAAATCAGAAACCTAATCGGTGATTTGATTTTTTTTCTGTTTCTAAAATTCCATAAGTTCAATTAGTAAATGCAACTTTTTATTATTATATTTGCAAACTGATAATCTAAAATATTTGGATTTATGGTTGGTGAAATAAAGAAGGATATTATTTTTGAAATCTATCGCGATTCGCGTACTGTTTTCAGAATCAATGATATCGCTATTTTGATGAACGATGTAAAAGATTCTAACTTATCCAAAAAAATGAATTATTATGTTCAAACAGGAAAATTGCTTAATCCACGAAAAGGATTTTATGCAAAGTTCGGTTACAATCCCGAAGAATTAGCATGTTTATTATTTACACCTACATACATTTCTCTCGAATATGTATTGCAGCAATCGGGACTTATCTTTCAATATAGTAATACATTAACCAATATAAGCTATCTTTCGAGAGAAGTTAAAATTGATAGTCAAACTATCCGATATAGACAAATAAAGGGAGAAATTTTAACAAATACTTCGGGAATTGTTTTGAACACAAACAATACAAATATCGCTTCAACAGAACGTGCTTTTTTGGATATGTTGTATTTGGACAAAGATTTTTATTTTGATAACCTACATATTCTTGACCAAAAAAAGTTGTCAAAACTATTGCCATTATACAAATCTCAAACATTAAATAGAACTGTAAGTAATTTAATATCAATATGATAGATGTAAATAAGCATAAATTTTATTTAGTACAGTTACTCAAGGATATATATTCCGATACTGAACTTGCAAATTGTTTAGGGTTTAAAGGGGGTACGGCTATGATCTTTTTCTATAATCTACCTCGTTTTTCGGTAGATTTGGATTTCAATCTGCTTTTACCTGAAAAACAAGGGGTTGTTTATTCAAAAATTCACAAAATTGTACTTAAATATGGAAAAATTCATGATGAGGCAAATAAAATAAACGGTGATATTATTGTCCTTGATTACGGAGTTAAGGAACGTAAGTTGAAAATTGAAATATCTAACCGACAATTCAACGATGTGTATGAAGTCAAAAATTTACTAGGCATCAATATGAGAGTGATGACATTGAGTAATATGTTTTCACATAAACTTTGCGCATTACTCGACAGAAGTAGTCTTACAAATCGGGATATTTTTGATTGTTATTTTTTTATGAGTCGTCAAACGCCACTTAACAAAAAAGTTGTAGAACAACGAACAGGTTACGCAATGTCGATTTATATTCAAAATTGCATCGATGCAATTGAAACAATGCCTAATAAAAGTTTACTAGACGGAATTGGAGAATTAGTTGATTTGGATTTAAAATCGTTTGTTCGAAATAAATTGAAAAATGAAATATTAACCTTACTAAGGTTTTATAAAGAATACCCGATATTACTGCCTTAATTCATAATTGTATTTTTGTTGTTTGCGATTTTATTAAACTTTAACAGATTACTATCCAATATGGAATATCAAGAACCCCAAAACTCATAGTTTATAAAAAAAGGACACATTCCAATTTGTTTATCCCAAATCAATCAATAGTAGATTTGAATAATTTTATTGATTTAATCCCGATTTTAGATTTGTTTCAGTTTGTTTCATCATATTGATTTAGAATTGTTTAGATATTTATATAGTTTTATTGCTTATTATGGGTTACAACGTGCCTATATTATAAAAAATCAAAAAAATGCATTGCAAATGCATTAAATGTAAACTTGAAATTTTGATTAATTCATTTTTATTTGTATTTTGCGGTATCATATCTAAGTAATATGCACATAAAGATTGAAATTGTTTTATTCGTGTTATCAATTTTGTTTTTCTTAAGTATTTTGGCAGGGAAAGCAAGTTCAAGATTTGGTGTTCCAGCGTTGTTGCTTTTTTTGTCGGTTGGTATGTTGTGTGGAAGCGATGGCTTGGGAATTCAGTTTGAAAACATTTATGTTGCTCAAACAATCGGAACGATAGCTCTTTGTATCATTTTGTTTTCTGGAGGAATGGATACCAAGATTTCTGAAATTCGTCCAATTATCCCACAAGGCATAATTTTAGCTACGTTTGGTGTTCTTCTTACGGCATTAATAACAGGCATTCTTGTTTGGTTTATTTTAGGAATGACTATGAAATCGGCTGGTATAGGACTTTTGACATCACTTTTGTTGGCTGCCACAATGTCTTCAACAGATTCTGCCTCTGTTTTTTCAATATTAAGGTCGAAAAACTTGCAGCTTAAAAATAATATTCGACCAATGCTTGAACTCGAAAGCGGGAGTAATGATCCAATGGCTTATGTATTGGTTATTACCCTAATTGAGATTGTTAAAATGGAAACTGAGCAGAATTACTGGCTCGCTGGTGGAGCATTATTACTTCAACTTGGGGTTGGTGCTTTAATAGGATTTTTATTAGGTAAATTTGCTGTTTTTGTAATAAATCGACTTAAAATTGGAAACGATTCATTATACCCAATTTTGGTTTTCACTTTCTGTATTTTTATTTTTTCAACCACTTACTTTATTAAAGGAAATAGCTTTTTAGCAGTTTATATCAGCGGATTGGTTATTGGAAATTCTAAATTTGTTCATAAAAGGTCATCATTGAATTTTTTTGACGGACTAGCTTGGATGTTTCAATTAGTTATGTTTTTAACATTAGGACTTTTAGTAAATCCGCATGAATTAGTGCCAATTATTATTCCGGGTTTGATAATTAGTTTTTTGATGATATTCTTTTCTCGTCCTCTTTCCGTTTTTCTATGTTTACTTCCCTTTCGAAAAATGCCGTTTCGTGATAAAACATACGTGTCGTGGGTTGGTTTACGTGGGGCTGTTCCGATAATATTTGCAATTATTCCTTTAGCCGAGAATGTTCCTCATGCTCGAATAATATTTAATATTGTTTTCTTTTGTACATTGGTTTCATTATTAGTTCAAGGTACTTCGCTTTCGTTAATGGCTAAGTGGCTTAATTTAGCAGAAAAACAATTGAAGGTAAAGAAACTTAAAAATTTTGATGTCGATTTTTCAAATGATATTAAGTCGGTAATCACAGAAATCGAAATATCTAGTAATGTTTTAAGCGTAGGAAATAAGCTAATGAATCTTTCATTTCCAGAAAATACTATTGTAGTAATGGTTAAACGTGATGACAAATATTTTGTTCCAACTGGAAATACTATTCTTAAAGAGAATGACAAACTTATGATTATCACCGACAATCATAATGCTTTGCTTGAAACGTATAAGAGTTTAGGAATTGAAAATATTTAGATAAAAATTGTTTTAAATTTGTTTGGGATTTTAATCAATAGTGTATCGCAACGTAAACTCTATAATAATTATTTTTATATTTATTGAAATGTTTAGTATGTTTGTATACAGATTTTTGCGTTTGATGAATTAACTGATGTTAATTATTAAAAAAACTGAGATGAAAAAAATGAACACTTTCTTTGTAATTATTTTATTGATGCTAACTTTTAATCTCAAAAGTCAAAGTGAATGGGCACCAACTGGAGCGGTATGGCATTTTAGTAAGCCATTACTCGATTATCCAAATGTAGCTTACAATCGTTTTTCTTCAATTGGCGACACCACAATTAACACTCATTCGTGTAAAATTATCGAACAATTTATGCCCATAGATGCTTACGGAAATTTAGTAAACTATACTACTTATTTATTCACCTATTCGGATAGTAACAGAATTTACATTTTTAAGGATAATACATTTTCTCTTTTGTATGACTTCAATAAAATCGAGGGTGAATATTGGGTAAATAATCGTGAGAATGATACGATTTTTGTCGATTCAGTTGGGGTGATGGAAATTAATGGTATTTCTCTTAAAACTCAATACATTCATAATAGAAACAATTGGTACATTTCTTTTGCAGGTTTAGTGATTGAAAGAATTGGTTGGACTGGATATTTTTATCCTTTTTCAGGTGAATTTGCACCTCCCGAAGGTGGACCAATTCGCTGTTATCAAGATGACAGCATAAGTTATCAAGTGGTTAATAATTGCGATAGTGTTTCTTCAGCAATTGGCGAATATTTGCAAGATTACGTTGACCTTAAAATATTTCCAAATCCGACTAAAGATTTTATGAGCGTATTTTTTGGTGAATCCGATGAAAATTTGATCGAATTGTTTAACTCCAAGGGACAATTGGTTTATAAGCAAATAGTAAAAAACACACACCCTGTTGACATGCAAACTCTTTTGCCTGGAATATACATTTTGAAAGCTTCTAACAAGAAAAATGTTGCGTTTGAACGAATTATAAAATTATAGTATGCTACAAAAACTTACCGAAAAGGATATAAAAATTTTAAAATATGAAAAACGCATTGGTTATGTGTTTTCAGGATTGATACTTTGTTTTGGTGGATTTTTTAACTTGATTTATTTTATTTTGACAAAAGTTAATCCTGAATATTTAATGCTTGGTTTGATAAATTTTGGAATTGTTTTATTGAGTTTATTTGTATGTTACTCGATAAATAAAAAAGTAAATCTTGATTTACATCAAAACACCAAACAATTGATTCCGTTTAATATTGTCGAAAAAATCGAGGAGAAATCATACGAAGCAGGAAGTGGTGCTATGTTTATCCCAATTTTAGGAAACCTTTTTCCTAAATTATGGGGGCAGGAAATGCGCGAAAGTATGAAATATTTTATTGTTTCAGAAAAACGAAAGCATGAAGTTGAAAAAGAAGTGTATGACTACTGCAAAAAAGGAGATACAATTTTTGTTCATACAGCAGTAAATAGTGAAACTGTTTTAAACTTTTCGAAAGTTGAATAGAAGAGAGCCTTAAAAAAATGAATATATTTCTCCAATAGAGAATCCCAACAGGGATTCTGATTCGTATTTTTTTGTAAATTAGCAGTCTAATATACAAATATGAAAGTTTTTAAATTCGGAGGAGCATCGGTTTGCACCAAGCAAGCGATTGATAATGTTGCAGAAATAATTAAACTGTATAAAAGCGAAAAATTAGTGGTCGTTATTTCGGCTATTGGTAAGTCAACCAATGCCTTAGAGAAAATTGCCAAAGCATTTTTCTATGATCAAATCGAAACTTTAAATGCTGAATTGAAGCAGTTAAAATCAATTCATGATACATTGGTAAATGAATTATTTGCCGAAAACAATCAGCTAAAGCTGAGTTATGAACGCTGCATCGGTCATTTAGAAGATTTTTTGCAACGGGAACCCAGCGATAATTTCGATTATGATTACGATCAAATTGTTTCTTATGGCGAATTACTATCTACAACCATAATTTCGGAATATTTTAATTTTATAGGAATACATAATAAATGGTTTGATGCTCGCTATTTAATCCGAACCGACAATACCTTTAGGGAAGGTGTTGTTGATTGGGATAAAACACGTCAAAAAATTCAAAAACAAGTTGGTCAGTTTTTGTTGCTAGATAATGAAAATATCGCCATCACACAAGGATTTATTGGAGCTACCGCCGAACATGCAACCACCACTTTAGGACGTGAAGGCTCCGATTACTCCGCGGCAATTTTTGCATATTCGCTCAATGCACAAGATGTTACCATCTGGAAAGATGTTCCAGGCTTATTAAATGCCGACCCGAAATTCTATCCCGAAGCCGTTAAACTCGATGAAATTCCTTACCGTGAAGCCATTGAATTATCGTTTTATGGAGCTTCTGTCATTCACCCAAAAACGATGAAACCTCTTCAAAATAAAGGTATTCCATTGTATGTGAAATCTTTTGTTCATCCAAAAAAATCTGGGAGCGTCATTTCCGCAAAAACAATTCATAATACCATTCCATGTTATATTTTTAAACGAAGTCAGGTGTTGATTTCAATTTCACCTAAGGATTTTTCGTTTATTGGCGAAGATAATCTGTCATTGATTTTTGGATTATTTGCCCATTTTGGTGTGAAAATCAATTTGATGCAAAATTCAGCTTTGAGTTTTTCGGTCTGTGCCGATTACAAACCCGAAAAACTGATTGCATTAATTGATGAGTTAATGACGGAGTTTACCGTTAAATACAATCTCAACATGGAATTGATAACCATCCGAAATTACGATCAAATAACCATTGATAAAGTATTGCGTAAACGGAAAATATTATTGGAACAAAAAAACCGATTAACCATTCAAATGGTCGTTTCTGAAAAAGATATTTAACTCCTAAGATGTTTAAAAAAACAATTTTTAAAAAAATACTTCTGAGTTTGTTGGTTTTTATTAATACCACTGCATTCATTGTTTTTTTGAAATATGGTGTTGTCTTTATTGCTTTTTATCCTGCACTTTTATTGTTGCTTTTTGTTTTTCTGAAAGTCGTTTTAAAGTGGTTTTTTAAAAATAAAAACGATGCTTTCAAATCGAACATTACCTTAGCTTTGGCTTCAATTTTTATAGTATTATTTGTTGCCGAAACGGCATTACGTTTTGTAAAAACCTATAAAGATGTTTCGGAAAGAGAGTTGACTTATGTATACAAATCTACCCATGTTAAGTTGTCAAACGGATGGTATCAAGTGTGGAATAAAGATCATTATTTAGGAGATGGAGAACGATTTAACCATTTCAGAAAAATCAACAGCGAAGGGTTATCCGATGTTGAGTGTCCGCTGGTAAAGTCCAATAATGAAATACGAATTTTAGGTATTGGAGATAGTTTTACCGAAGGTCATGGAGCAGACGCTGATTCAACATGGTTAAAGTTTTTAGAGCGGAAAATGAAATTGGATACTAATCAATCGGTTAATTTAAGATTCATAAATGCCGGAGTTTGTGGTAGTGACCCATTTTTTGAATATGTGTTATTGAGAGACAAACTTTTGAAATACAAACCCGACATTGCCATTTTTCAATTCTGCGAGAACGATATTTCCGATGTAATTTCAAGAGGAGGAATGGATCGACTTAACGAAGATGGGAGTGTTAGTTACTGCAAAAGACCATCAGTTACAGAATTTTTATTTGCTTCTTCTTATGTTTTACGACTTATTAATCCAACATTTTTTGCTTTTGTTGATGAACCCAAAGCGAGTGAGATTGAGTTTGCTTTTCAGGAATTTAACCAATTTTTAAAATTATTAAACGAGTTTGCTTTAAAAAATAATATTAAAACATATCTCTGTTTTTTACCAGTACGATTCATTAAACCTTCAAATGGTGAAGCCGAATTTTATCAAAAAATCGATAATAAATACCCCCATTTGGTTCCAATTTCTTTTCTTACATATCTTCAAAATAATAATTGGCTATTAAATGATAAATTTCGAAAAAATTGCTACTGGGAAAACGACGGTCATTACAATGCAAAAGGTTACAAACTCTTATCCGATGCAATTTATGAGGTTGTAAAAAATGATTCTTTATTTCAAAAATGATGAATAAACAATCAGTTATTTCAATTTCAATATCAAAAAAATCAATGAAGCTTTGCTTAACAAAAGTAAAGCTTTACTGTTTGTTTTTTTAATAATAAACAAAAAAGATTTTTAATAAGTAATCTATGGATCATCTCGACTATATTAGTTTCAATCAATTAATTACCGACATTGACAACGAAAAATCTGAAAGAAAATACAAAGGTGAAATGCCCTGTATTATTGACTTTTACACAACTTGGTGTCAGCCTTGTAAAGATATTGACCAATGGTTGCACAAAATTCATGATGAGTTTGAAGGGAAAATCAAAATTTACAAAATTGATTGTGAAAAAGAAAAAGCTCTAGCCGAAAAGCTCAATATTTGCAGCTATCCTCATTTAATGTTTATGAAAAGCAATGAGTTGCCAAAATCATTAATCGGTTTATATCCTTATCAATATATACGCGAAGTAGTGTATTCGGAATTGTTAGAGTAATTTATTTTGAAATAATAATTTTACCATTTAGAATAGTATCATCCGTGGTCATTCGATAAAAATATAATCCGTTATTTAAATAAATATTTAGCTTAGCAGTTTTTTGTATAAAATCTGAACTAACCAATTTCCCATTTATGTCATAAATTTCAAATTTGAAATCATGATCATTCTCCAACCATAGGTAGTCACTAGCCGGATTGGGGTATATTTTAAAATGATTATTGGATGAATAATTATCAATAGATATGATTTGACCGGAGTAATAAAACACGGTAGTATCTCGTACAAACCAAGAATTGTTTGTCCATTTACTCATAGTATAGTAATCAATCTTATGATTAAAACCAATAGATTGGTTGAGATAAATTATTGATATATTCGACAACATGATGTATTCTAACAATTGACTTGTAGTATAGTTATAATCAAAAAACAGTTCATATTTAGTAGTATTATCCCATTGTGAAGTATTTTGATTCCATGTTTGATATGTTTTTCTAATAAGGTTATTGTAAGTGTCGTATTCGTTAATAGATTTATTGCTTTCAACCCAATTGTTATTAATCCAGTTATATGCTATAATGCTTGTTACCAAACTGTCATTCAGATATGCTTCCACAATTTTTCCGGAAAGTATCCATGAACTTGTTGTGCTGTCGTATTGATAATTTAAAGATTCTCGTGTGTTTAAATTAATATCATAGAGGACCCTATTTAATGTATCCCAACCCAATGAAGTTGTATTATAGTTGAAAAATGTAGTTTGTTTTTCTTTATTATTATCATCATATAAAATTTCATGTTTTGAGCCATTAATTATATCTGTTGGTGTTTGCCACATCCAGGATATATTCATTTTTGAAAATAATAATGATTCGTCATTAAAAATTTGTTTTCCTATTCCCATCCCGTACCACTGACTAGAGTTAGCGTCATAGTGAAATGAATAAGTTGAATCAACATCGCCTGAATCATAATAGGTCATGGTTTGCTTATTGCACTGATTATTATTTGGTAAATAGGTGCAGTATTGATACTCATTTATAGAGCTATTATCATTAAAAGTTAATTTACTTAAATGATAATAATTCCAATTCAACATACTATCGTCCCATGAATATACTTTTACAATATCATTCCGAAACAAAGAGTCGTATAAATATTCATTTTTTGAATCAAACTCAAACAGCTGAGAATAAGAGTTATACTTTTTCGTAATGATTGAATCGAGCTTTTTATAAAATGTTTTTATTGTGTTATCGTTATTGTTTTTTGTGAAAGGTTTGACTATTTCTACGTTTTGCCCTAGTATATATGAGGACAAGCATAGGAAAGAAATTAGTAAGTATGTTTTTCTCATGCTATTTAGATTTATGATTAAAGAAACAAATGTATGATAAAAAATACTATTTGTCAAGTATTTTTCAATATTTAATTTTTATTCATGTTGTTTTAATCTATACTTTGCTTAATATTTCTTACAGTGATGCTGTAATTAGATTGAATTTGAGGCTATTCGCTTCTCAATGGCAATAGATCATATTAATAACAGATGTGAACAACACGATTGCCGTTTTTTATACAAGCCACGCCTTTCAAGCAGCTTTCAACCTTCCAACCTGTCTGCCGATTTATCTGCCATGCCTATGGCAGGTAAACCTTTGGCATGACAAGCAGGCTTTTCAAACTTTCCAACTTTCCAACCTGTCTGCCGACAGGCAGGCTTTCAACTTTCTTACATTCAACTTTCCACTTTCCATCTTTTAACTTACTTTTGCAAAAAAAAAACGATGTTACTAGTCGAACAAGTTTTATACGAAGACAACCATTTGATTGTGATAAATAAGCGGTCGGGACAAATTGTGCAAGGCGATAAAACGGGTGATGAGCCATTGTCGGTAATGGTTAAAAATTATCTCAGAGAAAAATATCAAAAACCTGGAAATGTATTTGTTGGGGTGGTTCACCGTTTGGATAGACCTGTGAGTGGTGTTGTAATATTTGCCAAAACATCAAAGGCATTAACTCGCTTAAACGCGATGATACAGAATAGGGAAATTCAAAAAATATATTGGGCAATTGTATTGCAAAAGCCAAAATTAGAATCGGATAAGCTCGTTCATTATTTGATTAAGGATTCGGAAAAAAATAAATCCAGAGCTCTTCTTGAGCAAAGAGAAGGTTATTTAAAGTCGGTTTTAAACTATCGGCTCATTGCCTCGTCTGAGCGTTATCACATGCTCGAAATTGAACTCGAAACAGGACGTCATCATCAAATCAGGGTGCAGTTAAAAGAAATTGGATGTATAATAAAGGGTGATTTAAAATATGGAGCACCACGTTCTAATCCAGATGGTTCAATTGCGCTTCATGCTCGAAAAATTGCTTTTGAGCATCCTGTTTCAAAAGAAAAAATTGAAATTGTTGCCGATGTTCCTGAAGAAAACCTTTGGAAAATTTTAATGAACCAAATTAGAAAAAACTAAGCATTTTAGTTTAAATATTTTCTATCCCAAACATTAAACTTTAAAATGCACCAGATGGCTCTAAAACCGTCTTTCCAGCCAATTTTTTTTCCTTCTTCGTAGGTTCTGCCATAATAGGAAATACCAACTTCATAAATTCTAATATTTTTAATTTTTGAAATTTTAGCGGTTATTTCGGGTTCAAAGCCAAAACGGTTCTCTTTAAGGAATATTGATTTAATAATTTCAGCACGGAAAATTTTGTAGCAAGTTTCCATATCAGTTAGGTTCAAATTGGTAAACATATTGGAGAAAAATGTAAGAAATTTATTTCCAATGCTATGCCAAAAAAATAATATTCGATGAGGGTTGCCACCCAAAAATCTTGAACCGTAAACTACGTCAGCAAATCCGTCGATAATTGGTTTTAAAAGGAGGTTATATTCATTAGGATCGTACTCTAAATCGGCATCTTGAACAATTACTAAATCACCTGTTGCTAGTTCAATTCCTTTATGAATTGCAGCACCTTTACCCATATTTATCGTTTGTTCATAAAGAGAAATGTTGAAATCTGGGTGATTATTTATAAAATCATTTGCAATATCAACGGTTTTATCTTTTGAACAATCGTTAACTATAATTATTTCTTTTTGAATATCATGAATTAAATCTACGGAAATTACTTTCTCCAAAATGGATACTAGGGTTTTTTCTTCATTATAAGCAGGAATAATTATACTCAGAAGCATCTCTCAAATTTTGTATTAATTTTTATATTTTAACCATTTCCAAATTTCGCGATAGCTAGGTTTTTTGCCATACATTAGGATTCCAGTTCGATAAATTTTAGCAGCTAACCATGTGGAAGCAATAAAACCAAAAATTAAGAGCGACATGGATAAAATAATTTCGTTTATTGGCACACCAAACGGAATTCTAACCATCATAATAATGGGTGAGGTAAAGGGTATGATCGATAGCCAAAAGGCTATTTGTCCGTTTGGACTATTGGTTACAAATTGAGCCATAATAATTCCAAAAATCAGCGGAGCTGTAATGGGTAAAATAAATTGCTGTGTATCGGCTTCGTTATCAACCGCCGAACCAATGGCAGCAAAGAATGAGGCATAAAACAAATAACCCCCAATAAAATAAAAAATAAACATTAAAATCATTGTTGTAAAATCGATTGATTTTATCGATTCAATTATTTTCAGCACTTCGGGATTTTGTACTTTATTCATCGAAGCTTCAACCGCTGGATTTGATTGTGATAGCGATGCATTTTGAATAATCGAAGAGTCGGGTTTCGATGAGTTAAAATACTCGGGCATGGTCGTTTTAAAAATGGTAATAATTGCAAAAGTAAATACTACCCAAAGTAAAAATTGAGTTAACCCCACCAAGGCAATTCCAACAATTTTACCCATCATAAGTTGAAAAGGGCGAATTGAAGATATTATTACTTCAATAATACGGCTTGTTTTTTCTTCAATTACTCCACGCATTACTAACGAACCAAACATGAATATGAAAAAATAAATGATAATCGACGACAATATTCCTAAAATTGTACTTAACTCGGTTGAGCTTTCTTTTTCAATGCCATCTTCACCAATTTTTCGTTGCTCAAGCAATATTTTTGTATTTTCATCAATGGCTTTTAGTGAATCGCGATTGATATGGTACAATTGGTCCATGAAAAAATTGTCCAAATTGTACTTCATAGTGTTTTGAATGTGCGATTTTACTCCTAAACCTAATTGTTTTTTAGAAAATAGATATGCTCTATTTGGGATGCTGTTTTTTGGAATATATAGTATGCCATCGAAACCTTGTTTTTCGTAGTTTGTTTTTAATGTTTCAATAAATTCATCGGTATATCCAAAACTGATATCTGGATTATTTTCAAGTTTATTGTAAAAAATGCCATTTTCGTCAAGAACAACTATTTTACTTCGTTCATCGCTCATTTTTGCTATAAACACTGGAACAATCATTAATGCAGCCATTAAAACTGGTCCTAAAATAGTCATAATAATAAATGACTTTTTCTTAACTCTGGTTAAATATTCTCGTTTTATTATTAATAGTATCTTTCTCATAACTAATTACTTGAATCAAGTTGACTTTTACATTTTACATTGGAAATAAAAATATCGTTCATGGTTGGGAGTTGCTCATTAAAGTAACAAACCGTTGAATGTGAAATTAATAGGCTAAGTAGTTCGTTTGAAGTTATATCTTTAGGGAGTTTAACTAGCAATTCAACTTTTTCGTTTTGCTCTTTTATAATACTAGTATAAATTGATGGAGGTAATATATCGTTAATTGATACGGTAAGATTTTTAAGTCCTACAACAAATTCGTTTTTTTTATGCTTGTTACGTATATCCGAAACACTTCCTTCGAGAATTTTTTTTGATTTATTAATTAATGCAATATTATCGCAAAGTTCTTCAACCGATGACATATTGTGTGTTGAAAAAATGATTGTTGCTCCATTATCTTTTAAATGTAAAATCTCTTTTTTAATAATATCGGCGTTAATAGGATCAAATCCGCTAAAGGGTTCGTCGAATATTAAAAATTTAGGTTCATGAATAATGGTTACAATAAATTGAATTTTTTGTTGCATACCTTTTGATAATTCTTCAACTTTTTTATTCCACCATGTTTCAATTTCAAATTTCTCGAACCAAAATTTTAATTTTTTTAAAGCATCAACCTTTGAAACGCCCTTTAATTGCGATAAATAAATGGCTTGTTCGCCCACTTTCATCTTTTTATACAAACCTCTTTCTTCGGGTAAATAGCCAATTTGGGATATGTGCTTACTGCTCATTGGCTCGCCATTAAAAATAATTTGACCTTCGTCGGGAGCTGTTATTTGGTTTATAATTCGGATTAATGAGGTTTTACCTGCTCCATTTGGTCCAAGTAAACCATAAATTGAGTTGTTTGGCACACTAATGCTTACTTTTTTTAACGCTGTATGCTCGGCATATTTTTTAACAATATCATGAGTTTCTAGTATATTCACAATTCGTAGGTTTTATAATTGCATTATTGTTTTTTTTGAAAAATGTTTTCCCCGATTTCATGTTTTTATTCATCTTTTTCTTTTGAGGTTTGTTTTTATTCATACTGGCAGCAATTTGTTGATTTTGAATTAAGATGTCTCGAGTATTAGTAAATTTAAAATCTTCACGTAAAACTAATTTGCCGTCTGAAAGAACTTTAAGATGTTCGGCTATTAATTCGTCGTTTACTGAATCGCGATTCCAACTTAAATATTGTTTTTTTAAATGGTTTGCTATTTCAGATATAAATGCTTCTTTTTCAGCACCTTCTTCAAACCCAATCGCTTTTTCAATCATTAATTCAATATTTTTACCGTATGGAGGAAACTTGATTTTATTTTTAGGATAGGGTAGTGGCTCCGGTTTTAATTGTATAGCTAAACCATCGGGCTTGTCGTAAGGACTATCAATGTCGAGTTTAAAATTCGACATAAAAAATAGATGATCCCATAATTTGTGCCAATAATCAACCGAATCCTTTCCATTTGGGTTAAGTTGAGACATCACTTTAATAATAGCCTTTGCTAGTCTATTTCGTTTTTCTTTATCTTCAATGGTGCAGGTATGTTCGATCATTTTTTGAATGTTACGACCATATTCCTTAATCATTATTTTGTCTAAAGATGTATTGTAATCCATAATTTAATAAGTTTCTAAGTTTTTAATTCGAGTCTGTTTGATGTTAACAAACTAAAAAAGAAGTCAATTGATTGTTTTTCAATATTTTTTTAAATCAAATGGCAAATTTAATAATTTTTTTGAGGAATAAGTCAAAAATGATGAGTATTATATCGTTGGCTGATTTCGTACAATTATTAAGTTGGTGAAAATGATAAATTACACAATTCTAAGCTTTGCAAATTTTAATAAAAGTGTTTTTGTTTCGCCACTTTCAAAGAGTACACTCGCTTTTTTATTATCATCAGTTCCAATAATTTCAATTACTTTACCAAATCCAAATTTTTCATGTTCGACGTTTGTATTTGAAGTTACATCAATAGTTGCAAACTCACTTTCAGGTGAATTTTGTATGGATTCATTGGTTAATTTCTTCAATTTCGAAGGTACAGATGATGTTACAATTTTATTTGATATTTTATTAGAAAAGGAATTATTAAATTTTGTTTTTGGTTGTTCAATAATTTTAAAAGGCTTTATTGAGGCAAATTCTTCATCTTCAAATTCAACAAAAGAGTCGTCAATATCATCGATAAATCGGCTGGGTTCAGCAAAAGTTATCTGTCCCCATTGGTAACGAGTTTGAGCGTATGTGATGTATGCTTTTTTTTCGGCACGTGTAAGAGCCACATAAAAAAGTCTTCGTTCTTCTTCTAACTCGGTTCGCGAATTAAGCGACATAAATGATGGGAAAAGATTTTCTTCGGCACCGACAATAAAAACAACAGGAAATTCTAAGCCTTTTGCTGAGTGAATGGTCATAAGCAGCGTTTTATCCGCATTATCATCATCTTTTTCTTCAACATCAGAAAGCAACGAAACTTGATTTAAAAAATCGTTCAACGATCGAAATGATGTATTAATTTCACCTGTTTCAAAATCGGGTTCGGGTTCCGTATCTACAAAATTTCGAATAGCATTTAAAAGTTCTTCCACGTTTTTGTAACGTTCGGGTTCATCTTTATTTTCCGAAAGTTCGCTGATTATACCTGTGGAAGTAACAATTAAATGAGCCAAATCGTATGCGTTCAGGGTGTCATTTTGAGCTTTAAAACTCATAATTTTATTTGCAAAATCTTCCAGTTTAACCAAGTAGGCATTGTTCATCGGAAGTTCATATTTTCGAGGATTTGCAATAATATTCCAAATGGGTACATTAAGGTTCGATGCATGGACAATGATTTTTTCCATCGTAGTTTGTCCAATGCCCCGCTGGGGATAATTAATAATTCTTTTCAATGCTTCTTCATCGTGAAAGTTAAAAATTAGTCGAAAATATGACAGTACGTCTTTAATTTCTTTTCGTTTATAAAAAGACATTCCCCCATAAATTTTATGAGGAATATTTTTTAAACGAAAGGCTTCTTCAAAAGCACGAGATTGAGCATTTGTGCGATAAAGAATTGAAAAATCAGAAAAATTTAAATTTAAAAGATTTTTTTCACGAAGTATTATTTCGGCAATTTTCTTGGCTTCATCAGATTCGGAAGAGGCTTTAATAACTTTCACTTTCATCCCACTTTCGTTCGATGTCCAAATGTTTTTTGAAATTTGTTTTTGATTTACTTTAATCAAGCTGTTTGCTGCAGCTACGATGTTTTTAGTGGAACGATAATTTTGTTCGAGCTTAAATAGTTGATAATCGGGATAATCCGATTTAAAATTTAAAATATTTTGAATATTTGCACCTCTAAATGCATAGATGCTTTGTGCATCGTCTCCAACAACGCAAATGTTTTCATTATTTGCCGCAAGTTTTTTTAAAATTAAATATTGAGCGTAGTTAGTATCTTGGTATTCATCAACTAAAATATACTTAAAAATTTGTTGATATTTGTGAAGCGTAGCCGGAAAATCACGAAACAGAACATTGGTGTTAAAAAGTAAGTCGTCAAAATCCATGGCATTTGCTCGTTTTAACCGTAGGTTATATGTTTTATATAATTCATGGATTAAAGGACGTTGAGCCGAAGCATCGGCTTGAATAATTTCGTTATTTTGTGAATAATCTTCGGGCGAAATTAAATTATTTTTTGCCATCGAAATTCGCGATAAAACCGAACTAGGTTTATAAACTTTAATATCTAAATCAAGTTCTTTAATTATCGATTTAATTAAATTTTTGCCTTCATCGGTATCGTAAATCGAGAAATCTCGTGTATAACCAATTTTGTCGCTTTCTATTCGCAAAATTCTAGAAAATACCGAGTGAAAAGTTCCCATCCATACATTTTTGCCTTCGTTACTTCCCAAAATTTTAATAATTCGGGCTTTCATTTCGTCGGCTGCTTTATTTGTAAAAGTTAACGACAATATGTTAAAAGGGTCGATGCCCGATTTTACCATATTAGCAATTCTATATGTAAGAACCCTTGTTTTTCCAGAACCAGCACCCGCAATAACCATCACCGGTCCCTCAAGCGAAACCACTGCTTTAACTTGTGCTTCGTTTAATTCATTTAAAAAATCACTCATCTATTTTTCATTTATGACGACAAAGATAATTAAACTAAAAAAGATAGAAGAATATAATTTTAGATTCAACAATAGTTTGCTGCATATTAATATTCGATTGATATTAAAAAAGAATATAAATGATTGAAATACATTTAATAAACTTTTTGATTATTGTAAAAAATATTTTATTCTATGATTTCATATTATTTTTTAATGAAAAGCCGACTTCAGAAATAGAAAATTAAATAAAATGCTAAAATATAATGATAAAATTTTTACCATTAATATTATATATGGAAAGTGAAAAAATAGTATCAAAATTAGGAGGTAATTAAAAAAATATCTCAAAAAATAAAATAAAATGATGTAAGTACTTGAATAATAAAAAAAAAGTTTTACCTTTGCAGTCCCAAATAATTGGGGGTATTATTTATTGTACTGAAAACCAATTTATAAACTAGTATGCCAACAATACAACAGTTAGTAAGAAAAGGACGGAAAAAGGTGAATTATAAAAGTAAGTCGCCAGCTTTAACCGGATGTCCACAAAGGCGAGGTGTATGTGTAAGGGTTTACACCACTACACCAAAGAAGCCAAACTCAGCTATGCGTAAAGTAGCTAGGGTACGTTTAACCAATCAAATGGAAGTGAATGCGTATATTCCAGGAGAAGGTCATAATTTGCAGGAGCACAGTATTGTGATGATACGTGGTGGTCGTGTTAAAGATTTACCAGGAGTACGTTATCACATCATCAGAGGTGCATTAGACACTTCGGGAGTAGACGGACGAAATCAAAGAAGATCCAAGTACGGAACAAAACGTCCAAAGAAAAAGTAATCTTGTTTTAAAGATAGTTTAACTATGAGAAAATCAAAACCAAAAAAACGAATTATTCTTCCAGACCCAAAATTTAATGACACTATTGTTACCAAATTTGTTAACAATATTATGTTACAAGGGAAGAAGAATACTGCATTTAAAATTTTTTATGATGCAATAGACGTTGTTAGTGAAAAAACAAAAGAAGATGGTCTTGAAGTTTGGAGAAAAGGGTTAGCAAATGTTACTCCTTCGGTTGAAGTTCGCAGTCGCCGAATTGGTGGAGCTACTTTCCAAATTCCATCAGAAATTCGTCCCGAAAGAAAACAATCAATCGGTATGAAAAATTTAATTCTTTATGCTCGGAAACGTCATGAAAAATCGATGTCGATGAAACTCGCATCAGAAATCATAGCAGCGTATAAAGAAGAAGGTTCCGCATTTAAACGCAAAGAGGATATGCACCGTATGGCTGATGCCAATAAAGCATTCTCTCACTTCAGATTTTAATTATAAACAAAAAAAGTAATACAGAATAAAGATTAATGAGCGAAGAGATTAAATATACCAGAAATATTGGGATTATGGCTCATATCGACGCCGGTAAAACTACTACTACCGAGCGAATTTTGTATTATACCGGAAAGAGTTATAAATTAGGCGAAGTTCATGAAGGAACTGCAACCATGGACTGGATGGTGCAAGAACAAGAACGAGGAATAACAATTACATCTGCTGCTACTACTGTTTATTGGGATTTAAACGAACAACCTTATAAAATTAACATCATTGATACCCCCGGACACGTTGATTTTACGGTTGAAGTTGAACGTTCATTAAGAGTTTTAGATGGTGCAGTTGCATTGTTTTGTGCAGTTGGTGGCGTTGAACCACAATCAGAAACAGTTTGGAAGCAAGCTAATAAGTATAACGTTCCTCGAATTTGTTTTGTAAATAAAATGGATAGGGCTGGAGCAAACTTTTTCCGCGTTTTAGATCAAATTGAAACACGCCTTAATGCTACCCCCATTCCATTGCAACTTCCCATTGGTTCAGAAGACAATTTTATTGGAATTGTTGACTTAATCAAAAATAAAGCATTCGTTTGGGACGAAACTTCTCTGGGTGTTGTATTTGCCGAAGTGGATATACCTGAGGATATGATTGAACAAGTTGCTGAATATCGCAATTTATTACTCGAAGCTGCCGCTGAACAAAATGAAGACATTCTTGTAAAGTATTTTGAAGATCCAAATTCGGTTACCGATGAGGAAATTGTTGACGCTATTCGTCAAGCAACGTTATCGTTGAAAATTTGTCCCGTTTTATGTGGTGCTTCATTTAAAAATAAAGGTGTTCAACGACTACTTGATGCCGTTATTCAATTTCTTCCTAGTCCAATGGATGTTGAACCAGTAACTGGAATTAATCCTAAAACTGAAACACCAGAAGTTCGCAAACCCGACATCAATGAGCCTTTTGCAGCTTTAGCATTTAAAATTGCAACCGACCCTTATGTTGGAAGAATTGCTTTTTTTAGAGTTTATTCAGGGCGATTAAATTCGGGAACTGTTGTTTATAATACAGGCTCGAAAAAACGTGAACGTTTAGCACGCTTGTTACGAATGCACGCTAATAAGCAAAATCCAATTGATGTAATAGAGGCAGGTGACATTGCAGTTGCTGTTGGTTTTAAGGATATACGAACCGGAGATACTCTTTGCGATGAAAACCACCCAATTATCCTTGAAAATATAGTTTTTCCTGAACCAGTTATTGCGGTAGCTGTTGAACCAAAAACCCAAGAAGATATTGATAAACTTTCGCTAGCTCTTAATAAATTAGCGGAAGAAGATCCAACTTTTATCGTTAAAGTTGATGAGGAAATTGGACAAACCGTTATTCAGGGAATGGGAGAATTACATTTAGAAATATTACTCGATCGCTTAAAACGAGAGTTTAAAGTAGAATGTAATCATGGTAAACCTCAAGTTGCATACAAAGAGGCAATTACTAGCATTGTTCGACATCGCGAAGTTTATAAAAAACAGTCGGGTGGAAAAGGAAAATTTGCCGACATAACCTTTGATATATCACCGGTTGATAGCAATGTTAAAGGTTTAGTGTTTGTTGATAATATTAAAGGTGGTGCTTTAACAAAAGAATATGTAAATGCTGTTCAAAAAGGATTTACGAATGCTATGAGAAATGGTGTTTTAGCTGGATATCCGTTGGAAGGTTTAAAAGTAACATTATTAGATGGAACTTATCATCCGGTTGATTCTGACTCATTATCATTCGAGATTTGTGCAAGTATTGCATTTAAAAATGCATGTAAAAAAGCTAAAAGTGTATTTCTTGAACCAATTATGTCTTTGGAAATTATATCACCAGCCGACTTTATCGGAAATATTAGTGGAGATTTAAATAGAAGAAGAGCCGTAATTATGGCGATTGATTCAAATATTAATGGACAAATTATTAAAGCAAAAGTACCACTATCCGAAATGTTTGGTTATGTAACAACATTGCGTACATTATCATCAGGACGTGCATCATCAACCATGGAGTTTTCGCACTATTCAATTGTGCCCGACTCTATTAGTGAAACCATACTATATAAAGGAAAATATTTACTATTGTAAACCAAATAAATATTAAACTGTGAACCAGAGAATAAGAATTAAATTAAAATCGTACGACCATAGTTTGGTCGACAAATCAGCAGAAAAGATAGTTAAGACTGTAAAAGCTGCTGGTGCAATAGTTAGTGGTCCGATACCGCTGCCAACGCACAAAAAGATTTTTACTGTAAATCGTGCAACATTCGTAAACAAGAAATCTAGAGAACAATTTGAACTATCATCGTACAAACGTATCCTTGATATTTATAGTTCAACCCCCAAAACAATTGATGCTCTGATGAAACTTGAATTACCAAGTGGCGTAGAAGTAGAAATTAAAGTGTGAGGTAAGTATCTAAGTTAAATTAGTAAACAAAAAAAAGTAATGTCAGGACTAATTGGAAAAAAAATCGGAATGACCAGTATTTATGATGCCTCTGGTAAAAATATACCATGCACTGTTATTGAAGCTGGTCCCTGTGTAGTAACACAGGTTAGAACCATCGAGAATGACAAGTATGAAGCGATTCAACTTGCATACGATGAGAAAAAAGAAAAGAACACTACCAATCCTTTAAAAGGACATTTCAAAAAAGCAGGAACAACTCCAAAACGTATAATGATGGAGTTTACTCGTTTTGAAATTGAACACCGTAAATCATTTGGAGAAACATTAGATGTAACAATCTTCAGCGAAGGTGAATATATCGACGTTTCAGGAATGTCCAAGGGTAAAGGTTTTCAGGGCGTTGTAAAACGTCATGGATTTAGAGGCGTTGGTGATGCTACTCACGGTCAGCACGATCGTTTAAGGGCTCCAGGTTCTATGGGTGCATCTTCCTATCCATCTCGAGTTTTTAAAGGGATGCGTATGGCAGGTCAAACAGGAAATAGAAAAGTAAAGATGATAAATCTTCAAGTTCTAAAAATAATACCTGAGAGAAATATTTTAGTTGTTAAAGGTTCTGTACCAGGATCAAACGGTTCATACTTAAAAATTGAAAGATGGAGTTAAAAGTATATAAATTCGATGGCAGCGAAACCACCAAAACCGTATCGTTAAACGACGAAATGTTTTCAGTTGAACCAAACGATCACGCTATTTGGTTAGATGTAAAAAACATCTTAGCAAACCGCAGACAAGGTACTCATAGCTCGAAAGAAAAATCAATGCTTTCGGGAAGTACACGTAAGTTGAAAAAACAAAAAGGAACGGGCGGAGCTCGTGCCGGTAGTATTAAAAATCCTTTGTTCCATGGTGGAGCACGTGTTTTTGGTCCACACCCAAGAATATACGGATTTAAACTAAACAAAAAAGTAAAACAACTTGCTCGCATATCAGCCTTGTCTTACAAAACAAAATCTAATGATTTATTAGTAGTAGAAGACTTCACTTTTGAGCAACCTAGCACAAAAGCTTATAAGGATTTTATTAAAAATTTTGATTTAGTTGATAAAAAAAGTTTATTAATTGTTTCTGAATCAAATAAAAATGTATATTTGTCCTCTCGAAATTTGAAGAGTTGCAGAGTTATAACTGTTTCAGATATAAACACTTATGATATTATGCAGGCTTCAAAACTTATTTTATTTGAGAGCTCAATTAATAAAATTCAAAAACAAGATAAGTCGGAAGAGTAGTAATTATTAACAAAAAACTGTAATGGATATCATAATTAAGCCCATCATCACCGAAAAAAGAACCCAAAATGCTGAGAAATTAAACAGCTACGGTTTTATAGTGAATAGAAAGGCCAATAAGTATCAAATAAGAAAAGCTATTGAAGAGCTATATAGTGTTAAAATAGAATCAGTTAATACTTTGATTCAACGAGGAAAAAAATCTACTCGTAACACTAAAACCGGTATGATAGTCGGTAGTAAAAGCTCGTTGAAAAAAGCTTTCGTGAAATTAAAAGATGGTCAAACAATCGATTTTTATAGCAATATCTAACAATGGCTTTAAAGAAATACAAACCAGTAACACCCGGTCAACGTTTCAAAGTTGTAAGTAACTTTGAAGAAATCACGACAAATCAACCTGAGAAAAGTTTATTAGCTCCAATCAAAAGATCGGGTGGGCGTAATAATCAGGGAACTATGACCATGAGATATATTGGAGGCGGTCATAAAAAAATGTATCGTATAATCGACTTTAAAAGAGAAAAAGACGGTATACCAGCAGTAGTTAAATCCGTAGAATACGACCCAAATCGCTCTGCTCGCATTGCGTTGGTAGTTTACAAAGATGGTGAAAAAAGATATATCATTGCACCACATGGAATTCAAGTGGGACAAGAAATTATATCGGGTAAAGGAATTTCACCTGATTTAGGAAACACATTATTCCTATCTGAAATACCATTTGGAACGATTATTCATAACATTGAACTTCGTCCAGGTCAAGGAGCAAAAATTGCTCGCGGAGCCGGAACATATGCTCAATTATTATCACGCGATGGAAAATATGCAAATATTAAGTTGCCTTCAGGCGAAATTCGTATGATTTTGTTGGAATGTAAAGCAACCATAGGCATGTCATCTAATATCGACCATAATCTTCAAGTTTCTGGTAAAGCTGGAAGAAGTCGTTGGCAAGGTCGTCGTCCTCGAGTTCGTGGAGTTGTTATGAACCCTGTTGATCACCCAATGGGTGGTGGCGAAGGTCGTGCAACAGGTGGTCATCCACGTTCACGTAAGGGTATTCCATCAAAAGGATACAAAACTCGTTCGTTAAAGAAGAGTTCAAATAAGTATATAATTGAAAGAAGAAAAAATAACAGATAAAGGGATAACATTATGAGCCGCTCATTAAAAAAAGGACCCTACGTTCATTATAAACTCGAAAAGAGAGTAGGAGAAGCACAAAACGCCACAAAAAAAGGAACTATTAAAACATGGTCACGTGCCTCGATGATTACTCCTGAATTTGTAGGTTTAACTATTGCAGTACATAACGGAAATAAATTTATTCCTGTTTATGTAACAGAAAATATGGTTGGTCACAAGCTTGGTGAATTCGCTCCAACGCGAATATTTAGAGGCCATGCTGGTAATAAAGATAAAGGCAAAAAATAAGAAAAATAATTAAAAAATGGGATCACGTAAACGTATAAAAGCCGAAGAATCAAGAGAAGCCAAAAAAAGTACTTTCATGGCTCGATTGGTAGATAATCCAACATCTCCTCGCAAAGCTCGTTTAATGGCTGATTTAATCAGAGGAATGAACGTAGAAAAAGCACTAAATGTTTTAAAGTTTAGCAATAAAGAGTCAGCTGTCAAAATTCAAAAATTATTACTATCAGCAATTTCTAATTGGCAACAAAAAAATGAAGGTGCTCGAATAGAAGACAGTAATTTGTATGTAAAAGAGATTTTTGTAGACGGAGGTCGTATGCTAAAACGTCTCAGAACAGCACCTCAAGGTAGAGGATATAGAGTTAGAAAACGTTCTAACCATATTACATTAATTATTGACAGTAAAAACTAATAAAGAATATTTAAATGGGACAAAAAGTAAATCCGATAAGCCTTAGATTAGGAATTATTAAAGGTTGGGATTCTAATTGGTATGGCGGAAAATCTTTCGAAAGCAAATTAGTTGAAGATCATAAGATTCGTCTTTATCTTCAAGCTCGTTTAAACAAAGCTGGTATCTCGAAAATATACATCGAGCGTACATTAAAGCTTGTTACTGTTACTATCTATACTGCTCGTCCAGGTTTAATCATTGGAAAAGGTGGTCAAGAAGTAGATAAATTGAAAGAAGAATTAAAAAAAGTTACAAATAAAGAAATTCAAATCAATATCTCAGAAATAAAACGCCCTGAGTTAGACGCTGTTCTTGTTGCTCAAGCTGTTGCTAAGCAAATTGAAGCTCGAGTTTCATATCGTAGAGCTATTAAAACTGCAATCGCATCTACTATGCGAATAGGAGCCGAAGGAATAAAAGTTTCAGTTTCTGGTCGTATTGGTGGTGCCGAAATGGCACGTAACGAGCATTTTAAAGAAGGTAGAACACCTCTTCATACGCTTCGTGCTGATATCGACTATGCTGCTGCAGAAGCTCATACTACTTACGGTAGAATAGGCGTAAAAGTTTGGATTTGTAAAGGTTTAATTTATGGTAAACCCGATTTGTTTGCAAATATTGGAGATGCCAAAGAAAGTAAGTCATCATCGATGAAAAAACCTATGCCACAACAAGCTAGAAGAAAAAGACAATAAAACCAATAGAAACAATAAAAATAAAAACAAATGTTACAGCCTAAAAAGACGAAATTTAGAAGGCATCAAAAAGGGAAAATGAAAGGTTTTTCCAAAAGGGGTAGTGAAATCGCTTTTGGTTCTTTCGCCCTTAAAAGCACCGAAGAGTGTTGGATGACTGGTCGACAAATAGAAGCTGCTCGTCAGGCAATGACTCGTTACATGAAAAGAGAAGGAAAAATATGGATTCGCATATTCCCCGATAAACCTGTAACAAAAAAACCAGCTGAAGTACGTATGGGTAAAGGTAAAGGTTCGCCCGAATATTTTGTGGCTCGTATAAGCCCCGGTAGAATCCTTTTTGAAGCAGACGGCGTTCCTATGGAAATTGCTAAAGAAGCATTACGATTAGCCGCTCAAAAACTACCTATCATGACCAAATTTATTGTTAGAAGAGATTACCAAGAAGAATTAATGTAAAAACAACAATGAAGCAAAGTGTAATTAGTGAACTTTCAAATGCCGAACTTATTGAAAGGCTAGAAGAAGAAAAGAAACAACTCGTGAAATTGAAAATAAATCACGCTGTTTCTCCATTAGAAAATCCTTGTAAAATACAGGAATATCGTAAAACAGTTGCCCGAATTAAAACGGAAATTCGTAAACGCGAATTAAACGATTCTAAAAAGGCAGAATAAAAAAACAAGAAACCTATATGGAACGTAATTTAAGAAAAGTTAGAGATGGTATAGTTGTAAGCAATAAAATGCAAAAAACTATCGTAGTTAGAGTAGAAAGGAAATTAAAACATCCAAAATATGGAAAGTTTTTAAAAAAATCTACTAAATACGCTGCACACGACGAAAAAGGCGATTGTGCAATTGGTGACACCGTTAGAATTATGGAAACCAGACCGTTGAGTAAAACAAAACGCTGGAGATTAGTTGAAATTTTAGAAAAGGCTAAGTAATTATGATACAGCAAGAAACAAGACTAAAAGTGGCCGATAATAGTGGTGCAAAAGAGGTTCTTTGCATCCGGGTTCTAGGAGGTACAAAAAAAAGATATGCATCGGTTGGTGACAAAATTATTGTCACGGTAAAAGATGCTATTCCCTCCGGTAATATTAAAAAAAGTGCTGTCTCTAAAGCAGTCGTTGTTCGTACAAAAAAAGAAATCCGTCGTGCTGATGGTTCTTATATCCGTTTCGACGACAATGCATGCGTACTTTTAACTGCAAACGAGGAAATTAGAGGTACTCGTATATTTGGACCAGTAGCTCGTGAACTCCGAGAAAAACAGTTTATGAAAATAGTTTCACTAGCACCGGAAGTGCTTTAATTAATAATTATAGAATATATGCCTACTAAACTTCATATAAAAAAAGGAGACACGGTTAAAGTTTTAGCCGGTGATTCAAAAGGACAACAAGGAAAAGTCCTTAAAGTTGAAATCAGTAAACTTCGTGCTATCGTTGAAGGCGTTAATTTAGTTTCAAAACATACTAAACCTAATGCTAAAACACCACAGGGTGGTATTGTAAAAAAAGAAGCCCCTATTCATATCTCAAACCTTATGGTTGTTGATTCTAAAGGTGTTGCTACTCGCATTGGTCGTAAATTAGATAGCAAAGGAAAATTAGTTCGTTATTCCAAAAAATCTAAAACGCAGGAGGAAATTAAATAATGGAATATACACCAAGACTTAGAACCAAGTATAAAAATGAAATTCTACCCACTCTTAAAGAGGAGTATAATTTTAAATCAATAATGCGAGTTCCTCGATTATTAAAAATATGTATTAATCAAGGATTAGGAACCGGTATAGCCGATAAAAAAATTCTTGAAGCTGGTGTTCAAGAAATGACGATTATCGCCGGTCAAAAATCTGTTCAAACAAAATCCAAAAAGGATATTTCAAACTTTAAATTGCGTAAAGGAATGCCTATCGGCGTTAGAGTTACTCTTCGTGGCGACCGTATGTACGAATTTCTTGATCGTTTGATTTCGGTTTCAGTACCTCGTATTCGCGACTTTAAAGGAATTAACGATAAGGGTTTTGATGGTAAAGGAAATTATACATTAGGAATTTCTGAACAAATAATATTTCCCGAAATTGACATCGATAAAGTGTTGAAAATTAACGGAATGGATATTACATTTGTAACCACTGCAAAAACCGATGCAGAGTGCTTAGCATTATTAAAACATTTTGGATTACCGTTTAAAAATCAAAAAATTTAATTTATGGCAAAAGAGTCAATAAAAGCTAGAGAAGTAAAAAAAGCTAAACTAGTTGAAAAATATGCAGCTAAACGAGCAGAATATAAGAAAAATGGAGAATGGGAAAAATTACAATTACTTCCTCCAAATTCAAATCCTATTCGTTTGCATAATCGATGCAAATTAACCGGTCGTCCTAAGGGGTATATGCGTATGTTCGGTATTTCTCGTATTAATTTTCGAGAAATGGCTTCCGCAGGTTTAATACCCGGTATAAAAAAATCAAGTTGGTAAATTATAAAAAAAGAGAAATAAAATGCATACCGATCCGATAGCAGACTATTTAACCAGAATCAGAAACGCTGTATTAGCGAATCATAAAATGGTTGAAGTTCCTTCTTCTAAAATGAAAAAGGAAATGACAAAAATTTTGTTCCAAAAAGGATACATCCTCAATTATAAATTCGAAGATGGTCAATTTCCCCCAACTATTAAAATCGCTCTTAAATATCATCCGGCTAGTAAAATGTCGGCTATTTCTGAGATTAAACGAATTAGTAAAGCTGGGTTAAGAAAATACGCAAACGCTAATGAATTGCCTCGCGTTTTAAATGGTTTAGGAATTGCGATAATTTCTACATCTAAAGGCATTATGACTGATAAAGAAGCACGTCAAATGAATATTGGCGGTGAAGTAATTTGTATTGTAAGCTAATTAAGGAGGGAAAATCATGTCAAGAATAGGAAAATTACATATATCGCTTCCCAAAGGAGTTGAATTTAATGTTGGTCAAAACCATATTGTAACTGTAAAAGGTCCTTTGGGTACTTTAACCCAATTTGTCGATCCTTGTATCAGCTTCGAAGTTGACAACAACGAAATTAAAGTAAATCGCGAATCAGACCAAAAACGTCATAAAGCTATGCATGGATTATATCGTATGCTTGTAGCTAATATGGTTAAAGGTGTTTCTGAGGGCTTTCAACTTGTTCAAGAAGTTGTTGGTGTGGGTTATAAAGCTACTGCCGAAGGTCAAGTTTTAGACCTAGCTTTAGGATATTCGCATAACATTATTTTTGAATTACCTAAAGAAGTAAGTGTTGTTACAACTGCCGAAAAAGGTAAAAACCCTACAATTACTTTAAAATCTATCGACAAACAGTTGTTAGGTCAAGTAGCTGCCAAAATACGCTCTTTACGCAAACCTGAACCATATAAAGGAAAAGGTATCAAATTTCAAGGTGAAATTTTACGTAAAAAAGCTGGTAAATCTGCAGATAAATAGTATTATAAAATTTAATTCCATAAAAGGATGGCTATCAAAAATAAAAAAGAATTCAGAAGGCTTAGAATTAAGAATAGAATTCGTAAAAAAGTAAAAGGTATACCTGAAAACCCTAGATTAACTGTTTTCAGAAGTAATAAACAAATAACCGCTCAAATTATTGATGATACTACTGGTAAAACCTTAGTTTCTGCATCTTCAGCAGTGCCTTCAATTTCAACTCAAAAAATAACAAAATCCGATCGATCAAAATTGGTTGGATTGCTTATTGCTGAGCGTGCAAAAGAAGCTGGTATTGAAAACGTTCGTTTCGATAGAAATGGATATTTGTATCATGGTAGAGTTAAATCTTTGGCTGATGGTGCCAGAGAAGGTGGTCTAATTTTCTAAAAAGTAAATATGCCAAACGTAAACGTAAAAAGAGTAAAATCAAGCGAAATCGAATTTAAAGATCGATTAGTAAGCATCCAACGCGTAACTAAAGTTACCAAGGGAGGTCGTACATTTAGTTTTTCAGCTATTGTGGTAGTTGGAAATGAAAATGGTGTTGTAGGTTATGGATTAGGTAAAGCGAAAGAGGTAACCGCAGCAATTGCAAAAGGAGTTGACGATGCAAAGAAAAATTTAGTAAAAATACCAGTTATTAATGGAACAATTCCTCATGCACAAGAAGGAAAATACAGTGGTGCATTAGTATTTGTAAAACCCGCATCGCCAGGTACTGGTGTTATTGCTGGTGGTGCTATGCGTGCAGTGTTGGAAAGTGTTGGCGTTAAGGACGTTCTTGCTAAATCAAAAGGATCTTCAAACCCACACAGTGTTGTTAAAGCTACAATTCAAGCTTTACTCCAAATGCGCGACCCATACACAGTTGCTCAAGTTAGAGGAATAGAGTTAAATAAAGTGTTTAACGGATAAAAAATAAATTTTGCAAAGATGCAGATTTTTTGTAAATTTGCACGCTTTTTTCAAAAACAAATTTAGAAATGAGAAAACTTAAAATAACACAAGTAAAAAGTAAAATCGATCGCCCCGAAAGACAAAAAAGAACGCTTCTAGCTTTGGGAATTTCTCGAATGAACCAATCAGTTGAAGTTGTTGAAACCCCTCAAATTAAAGGAATGATCGACAAAGTTAAACATCTACTTCTAGTTGAAGAATTATAAATTAATGTATTAAACTAACTACAATATGAATTTAAGTAATTTAAAACCTGCAGAAGGTTCAACAAAAACAAATAAACGCTTAGGACGTGGTCAAGGATCAGGCGGCGGTGGTACTGCTTCACGTGGTCATAAAGGTGCTAAATCACGTTCGGGTTATAAACAGAAAAAAGGTTTTGAAGGTGGTCAAATGCCACTATACAGACGTGTTCCAAAAGGTGGGTTCAAAAACATTAATCGCATCGAATATTGTGCTATTAATTTAAGTTCTCTTCAATATCTACACGACGAAAAAGGTATTTCTGTTTTTAACTATGAAGTGTTGAAACAAAATGGACTTATTGGTCGTAATGACTTAATTAAAATTTTAGCAAAAGGAAATTTAAGTGCAAAAATTGAAGTTTCTGCTCATGCTTTTTCTGCTAAAGCTATTGAAATGATACAAAATGCTGGTGGTGTAGCAACTAAAATCTAAAAATCAATGAAACGATTCATCGAAACATTAAAAAACATATACAAAATTGATGACCTTCGCAAACGAATATTATTCACATTAGGAATAGTTCTTATTTATCGTTTAGGTTCTCATATTGTATTGCCTGGTGTTGATGCAAATATGCTTGGTGCTTTTTCTAAAAGTTCACAAGAAGGTTTACTCGGAATTCTTGATATGTTTTCGGGTGGAGCTTTTTCAAATGCTTCAATATTTGCACTAGGTATTATGCCATACATCTCTGCATCAATTGTAGTGCAACTTCTAGGAATGGCAATTCCATACTTTCAACGCCTACAAAAAGAAGGTGAAAGTGGTCGTAAGAAAATAAATCAAATTACTCGTTATCTTACAATTTTAGTTACTGGTTTACAGGCACCTAGCTATATTGCAAATCTTACAAGTAAGATGCCCTCAAACGCATTTTATCCCTTTTTACCCGATGTAGCTCCATCATATCTTTTTGTAGTTACTTCAGTTTTAATTCTGATTGCAGGAACTATGTTTGTTATGTGGCTCGGTGAAAAAATTACCGATAAAGGTATTGGTAATGGTATTTCTTTAATTATTATGGTTGGTATTATAGCTCGTTTACCGTTTGCTCTTTTTGGTGAATTTGCATCTCGTATGGAAGAACAAAGCAACGGTGGTCTTGTTATTTTTATCATTGAATTAGCTATTTTAGTTGGAGTTATCCTTTTATGTATTTTGCTTGTTCAAGGTACTCGAAGAATTCCAGTTCAATATGCTAAACGTGTGGTTGGAAACAAACAATATGGCGGAGTTCGCCAGTATTTACCCATGAAAGTAAATGCAGCTGGTGTTATGCCTATCATTTTTGCTCAGGCTATCATGTTTTTACCTATGACTTTCATGCAGTTTGCCGATTCAGAAAGTCTTTCTGGATTTGCAGCAGCTTTTTCAGATTTTCAAGGCTTTTGGTATAATTTTACATTTGCATTATTAATTGTATTATTTACTTATTTTTATACTGCAATTACTATTAATCCAAATCAAATTGCCGAAGATATGAAGAAAAATGGTGGTTTTATTCCTGGAGTTAAACCTGGAAGAAAAACAGCCGATTTTATAGATAATGTAATGTCTCGAATTACTCTGCCTGGCTCGTTATTCTTAGCTTTAGTTGCCATCATGCCTGCTTTTGTTGGTATGGCTGGGGTTAACTCTCAATTTGCTCAGTTTTACGGAGGTACTTCGTTATTAATTTTAGTTGGTGTTGTGCTCGATACACTCCAACAAATAGAAAGTCATCTTCTAATGAGACATTATGACGGATTAACAAAATCAGGACGTATTAAAGGACGTTCTTCAGTTGGATTATAATTGTGACAAGATTCTTTGGCTCAAATATTAAAACTGAACTTGAAATTAAATTAATAAAAGAAAGTTCTTTGCTTGTTGGAAAAACCTTAGCCGAGGTAGCAAAACATTTAAAAGTTGGTATTAAAACCAAGTTTTTAGATGAAATAGCTGAAAAGTATATTCTTGAAAATGGTGGTAAACCTTCGTTTAAAGGATATAGTGGATACCCTGCAACGCTATGTATTTCTGTTAATGATAAAGTGGTTCATGGAATACCTAATGAATACACAATTAAAGATGGAGATATCGTTTCGGTTGACTGTGGAGTTGTTAAAAATGGTTATCACGGCGACTATGCTTACACTTTTGCTGTTGGTGATGTTAATAAAGAATACCTTAGATTGTTGAAAATTACTAAAGAGGCTCTTTATAAAGGCATCGAAATAGCAATTGATGGAAATACCGTTGGAGATATTGGTTATACCATTCAATCTTATGTTGAAACTCACGGTTTTTCAGTGGTTAGAGAGTTGGTTGGTCATGGAATTGGACGTTCACTTCACGAAAAACCGGAAGTGCCAAATTATGGTCAAGCAACAAAAGGAGTTAAGCTGAAAGAAGGTATGGTAATTTGTATAGAACCCATGATTAATTATGGGAAAAAATACATTTTATTTGAAAACGACGGTTGGACTGTTCGTACTGCAGATGGAAAACCATCGGCTCACTTTGAACATCAAATTGTAGTTAGAAAACAAAAAGCAGAGATGCTATCAACTTACGAATATATTGAACAAATAATAAACTAAAAAAACTAAATGGCAAAACAATTGTCAATACAACAAGACGGAACTGTTATCGAATCTCTCGGAAATGCAATGTTTAGAGTAGAACTCGAAAATGGTCACGTAATTACTGCTCATATATCCGGAAAAATGCGAATGCATTATATTAAAATATTACCTGGAGATAAGGTGCAAATTGAAATGTCCCCTTATGATTTAACAAAAGGTAGAATAACATTTAGATACAAATAACAAAATTAATCATGAAAGTAAGAGCATCTGTAAAAAAACGTTCTGAAGAATGCAAAGTAATACGCCGTAAGGGTGTTGTTTATGTAATCAATAAAAAAAATCCTAAGTTTAAACAGCGTCAAGGATAATTTAATTAATTTAACAAGAGATAAAAATTTATGGCAAGAATCGCTGGTGTAGATTTACCCAAAAACAAAAGAGGAGAAGTAGGTTTAACCTATATTTTCGGAATAGGTCGTAGCACTGCTCGCATGATCCTTCAGGACGCTAGCATTAGCTTCGATAAGAAAGTTAGTGAATGGAACGATGACGAATTGGCTGTTATTCGTGAAAGAATAGGAACCATGAGAATTGAAGGTGGTCTTCGTTCAGAAATTCAAATGAACATTAAACGTTTAATGGATATCGGTTGTTACCGCGGAATCCGTCATCGTTTAGGATTACCATTGCGTGGTCAAAGTACAAAAAACAATGCACGTACACGTAAAGGAAAGAGAAAAACAGTTGCAAATAAGAAAAAAGCAACTAAATAGTAATCATTAGAAGCAGAGAAATAGCATTATGGCAAAAACTACAAAAGTTTCAAAGAAAAGAGTAGTAAAGGTTGAAGCAGTCGGAAAAGCATTTGTTTCGGCATCATTCAACAATATTATTATCTCACTTACCAATAACGAAGGACAAGTAATATCTTGGTCTTCAGCAGGTAAAATGGGTTTCCGTGGATCGAAAAAAAATACTCCTTATGCAGCACAAATGGCAGCAACCGATTGTTCAAAAGTTGCTTACGATTTAGGCTTACGTAAAGTAAAAGTATTTGTAAAAGGTCCAGGAGCAGGTAGAGAATCTGCAATACGAACCATACATTCATGTGGTATAGAAGTAACCGAAATTATGGACGTTACTCCATTGCCTCATAATGGTTGCCGACCTCCAAAACGTCGTAGAGTTTAATTAAGTGAATTAATAGTAATCGAAAAATTGAAATAAAATGGCAAGATATATTGGCCCAAAATCAAAAATAGCACGAAAATTTCGTGAACCTATATTCGGTCCTGATAAATATTTAGAAAAGAAAAATTATCCTCCCGGTCAACACGGTGCTTCTCGTAAACGTAGCAAAACTTCCGAATACGGAATTCAGCTTATGGAAAAACAAAAAGCAAAATATACATACGGTTTACTCGAACGTCAGTTTAGAAAAACCTTTAACGATGCAACAAAATTACATGGTCGTACTGGTGATAATTTATTAAAATTATTAGAAGCAAGATTAGATAATGTAGTTTTCCGTTTAGGTATTGCTCCTACACGTGCTGCTGCCCGTCAGCTTGTTAGCCATCGTCATATAGTAGTTAATGGAAGTGTTGTTAATATTCCTTCATATCGTATCAAGGCTGGTGATAAAGTTTCTGTTCGTGAAAAATCAAAATCATTAGAAGTTATTACCGAATCATTATCTGGCAGAAATTCTAGCAAATTCCCTTGGATGGAATGGGATAAAGATTCAATGACTGGCACTTATCTTTCGCATCCCGAACGCGAATTTATTCCAGAAAATATTAAAGAACAACTAATTGTTGAGTTATACTCTAAGTAATAGTTAATCATTAAAAAATAAAGATAAATGGCTATTTTAACATTTCAAAAACCCGATGTAGTAGTAATGCTCGAATCAGATGAAAAGAAAGGCGTATTCGAACTTCGCCCTCTTCAACCTGGATACGGTATAACCATCGGAAACGCATTACGCAGAGTCCTTTTATCTTCTTTGGAAGGGTATGCCATCACTTCAATTAAAATTGAAGGAGTTGATCAAGAATTTTCTACCATCAAAGGAGTAATCGAAGATGTTACTGAAATTGTACTTAATCTTAAACAAATTCGCTTTAAACGTCAAATCGAAAATGTTAATTCCGAGAAAGTAATGGTTACTATTGGCGATCAGGAAGTTTTCAAAGCAAGTGATATCAATAAATTTTTAAATAACTTCCAGATATTAAATCCCGAATTAGTGATATGTCACATGGAATCTAATGTGAAAATTAATATCGAACTAACTATTGATAAAGGTAGAGGATACGTTTCAGCCGAAGATAATAAATCGCTACATCAAGGTATTGGGGTTATTGTTATTGACTCAATTCATACTCCAATTCGTAACGTAAAATATTTTGTCGATAATTTCCGCGTTGAACAAAAAACCGACTTTGAGAAATTAGTTTTCGAGATTTATACTGATGGATCAATTCACCCAAAAGAAGCATTAAAAGAAGCTGCTAAAATTCTTATTCAGCATTTTATGCTTTTCTCAGACGAAAAAATATCGTTCGAGACGGAAGAAAAAAGTATTACCGAAGAGTTTGACGAAAATTCACTCCATATTCGTCAATTACTTAAAACTCGTCTTACCGAACTCGACTTATCAGTTCGTGCACTTAACTGCTTAAAAGCAGCTTATATTGAAACCCTTGGCGACTTGGTTTCATATCAGAAAAACGATTTACTAAAATTCCGAAATTTTGGTAAAAAATCACTGTCCGAATTAGAAGACCTTGTTAAATCTAAGGGTATGGAATTCGGAATGAATGTAGAAAAATATAAATTAGATAAGGATTAATAGCAATGAGACATAATAAAACAATCAATCATTTAGGAAGAACTAGTGCTCACCGACAAGCAATGTTGTCGAATATGGCCACTTCATTGATTTTACATAAAAAAATTACAACAACTGTTGCCAAAGCTAAAGCACTCCGTAAATTTGTTGAACCTCTTTTAAATAGAGGAAAAAACGACACAACGCACTCTCGACGTGTGGTTTTTAGCTATTTGCAAGATAAAAAAGCAGTTACTGAATTATTCAGAGAAATTGCTGTGAAAATTAGTACTCGCCCTGGTGGCTATACTCGTATTCTTAAACTTGGTAACCGTTTAGGTGATAATGCCGAAATGTGTATTATTGAATTAGTTGATTATAACGAAAATTATACTGCTAAATCTGAAGCCAAAACTAAGAAAACACGCAGAAGAGCTGGTAGCAAAGCTAAAACCGAAAAAGTTGTTGATGCACCTAAAACTGTTGAACCAACAGTAGAAGATGTTACGCCAACCGAAGAGGTGTAGATAAATAATCTCTTTATTCCTAAATAACGTGGGTTGATAAAAATATCAACCCACGTTATTTTTATTATCATTAGTTGTAAGTGTTCCTCATTATGAAAATTTTTGTATGCTCTATGGTGATAACTTTTACAAAAAAAAAGACCTCAAATTTGAGGTCTTTTTTTTTTGTAAAGGTTTTTGTTTTAATTTAGAATAACATATTGTTGATTTTTAAAACTTCCTTGAATGAATAAGGTATCTTGATAGGGTGGCTTTGCTACCATCATCGCCTTGAATGAGCCCGACATTTTTTGAGTGTTTGGGTTACAATAAGTAATATTTACACTACCGTTTGCCCCATCATTTGCCTCATAAATATAGTCTTCGCTAATTATATATCGTATATTAGCACCATCGCAATAATTTGAATCAGGATTTCCTATCGAACGACAAACTTGGGTAGAATCGTTTGGTCCAAAAATATAAGGTTTTACAAAAATTCCTTTGGAATGCCCACCTTGATAAAACCAATTAGTAACATTAATTTCAAATTTCTCATTATTTGCTAATAAGCAACTTAACACAAAATATCTGCATCTAATGGTATCTTGGCGAGTGCCATAAGTTAAGTAGTTTTCGTATTTTAAAGGTGCGTAGTAGTTGTTTTTAATATATAAATCCATCGACATGTCCTCAGGTAATGCTAAGGGGTCGGGACGAACAATATCTTCTTTGCAAGAGGCTAATATTATTAAGTTGAAAAGTACAAAATAAATCAAGGCTTTTGTTCTGTTTTTCATATATTTTTTTTTAATTTAATACAGTGTAACTTATATTACTAAAGGCAATTGTAACTATTTGGATGTTATTTGCATCATTACTAACTACCGTTTTTACTGACACATTGCCAGCTAATAGCTTAGCTTTTGCATCACATGAAGTAATGTTGATATAACTATTTACATCGGTGGCATCATTATTATAAACGGTTTCCGCAATGTTAAAACTTAAATTACTTCCATCGCATAATGTGGTATCATTGTATGCTCTACAATCACATCTACTTGGCTCGATAAAATATTTTTTTGCTCTAATTCCTCCGGGTGTTGGATTATGAATGTCATAACACCATACCGAAAAGTTTAAATTATTGGCTCCACCTAAATTCGCAGCAACCGATAATGTTATTCGATAAGTGCCTGCAAAAACGGTATCGGTATTAAGTTGGTACGAAATATTTGCACCCGAAAAGGTTGCCGATTGAACTGCACCATTTAAACTAAGTGTAAATGTTGGTTCTACTGGTTTAGGTGGCTCTGGGGTAGTTGTTTTTTCGCACGACACAAAGGCAATAATCCCTAAAACAATTAATACAAATGCTACATTTTTAAAATTTTTCATATTTTATCCTTTAAATGAACACCGTAAATTTAAACAAAAAATTGCAAATTCAACGATTAGTTAATTTTTTTTTTGTCATATTAAATAAAAAAAACATTTTTACAATTTTATTTATACTCAAATTTCTGAATTTAGTTCCGCTTTTTGTTGTATTTTTACTTTCTAAAATTATTCATTATGGCTTTCTTCCCCGAATATATCCGAAACGACGAGTATTTAATGCCCTTTAAAAATAAAATTATTCAAACATTAAGTTTATCGTTTCAGGCTGAGGCATATTTTGTCGAAAATTATAATGAAAAATTAAAAGATAAAATTAATGGACATCTATTTTATGGCGTTCATTTAATTAACGATGAATTTGTGTTTAGGGAGTGGATTGAAAATGCTACTGCCGTTTACTTTTTATGTAGTGAATCAAATTGGACAAAAAATCAAAATTTTAAATTTTATCCCATAGGTGATGGAAATTGGGAGTTTAAAATTTCAAAAAGTCAATTTCAACATGCCGATTTTTATAAAATATTGGTCGAATGGAATGAAGGCACCGGTGAACGAATTCCAGCATGGGCAAATAGGGTAGTTCAAGATGAAAATACAAAATTGTTTGCGGCTCAGCTTTGGTTACCCCCAAATACATATCAATGGAAATTCGATAATCCGCCAAAACCTGAAACCATATTAATTTATGAAGCTCATGTGGGAATGTCGCTCGAAGATGGTAAGGTAGCAAGTTTTAATGAATTTAAAAAATTTATTCTTCCCCGTATTTATAATGCTGGATACACGGTTTTACAATTGATGGCAATACAGGAACACCCTTATTATGGTTCGTTTGGATATCATGTTTCCTCTTTCTTTGCTGCTACTTCTCGTTTTGGTACACCCGAAGAATTGAAAGAACTCATTGATGAAGCTCATGGACTTGGAATTTTGGTTATTATGGACATAGTACATTCTCATGCGGTTAAAAATGAAGTGGAAGGAATTAGTAAGTATGACGGAACGCTTAACCAATTTTTTCATGAAGGAAATCGAGGCTTCCACCAGGCATGGGATTCAAGGTGTTTTAATTACGGCAAACCTCAAGTGCTAAATTTTCTTCTATCTAATTGTAAATATTGGCTTGAAGAATATCATTTTGATGGATTTCGTTTTGATGGTGTTACTAGTATGATTTTTAAAAATCATGGTCTTGAACAAGATTTTTTATCTTATGCTGATTATTTTAACGATAATTTAGACCAAGATGCCTTAGTTTATCTGCGATTAGCCAATAAATTAATTCATCAAATAAATCCAAATACCATTACCGTTGCCGAAGATATGAGCGGTTTTCCGGGTATGGGCGTTAATATCGATAACGGAGGAATTGGCTTCGATTTTCGCATGGCAATGGGAATTCCTGATTATTGGATTAAAATTATAAAAGAATTTAAAGATGAAGATTGGAATGTAAGCGAAATGTATCAACGATTAACCGATAAAAGGTTTGACGAATATGTTGTTAGCTACGCCGAATCGCACGACCAAGCTCTTGTTGGCGACCAAACTATTATATTCAGACTAATAGGAGCCGAAATGTATTGGCACATGGACGTGTCGCATCGTAATTTAATCGTGGATAGAGGTATTGCTCTTCATAAAATGATTCGACTAATTACTTGTGCCTCAGCTGGAGGTGCTTATCTTAATTTTATGGGCAATGAATTTGGTCATCCCGAATGGATTGACTTCCCTCGCGAAGGTAATAATTGGTCGTATCATTATGCTCGCCGTCAATGGAGCTTAATCGAGAATACAGAATTAAGATATCGTTTTCTTTGGCATTTCGACAACGCTATGATTGATTTGGTTAAACAAAATAGATTATTTAATTTCTCAATAAATTATGTTTTCGCAAATGACCAAGATCAAGTATTGTCGTTTGTTCGCGGAAATTATCTTTTTGTTTTTAATTTTAATCCCGAAAAATCTTTTTTTGATTATGGTTTTAAAGTAAATGATAATAGCAGTTGGCAAATTGTTTTAAATACCGACAATAAATTATTTGATGGTTTTAATCGGATAGATGAGTCATTAATTTATAAGCCAATTCAAAACGGTATCGACTGGTTTTTAAAAGTTTACATTCCTGCTCGAACCGCTTTTGTTTTAAGAAAATTGGAATAAAATAACCAAATGAGTTCACAAAAACACACACCTAAAATAATAGTTCTATTTGTTCTTTACATTATTTGTTTTAGGGGAGTGGCTCAAAATGTTTCGTTTAAAATTAATCAACATGTTAAAAGTAAATCTATGGCGATAATTAACGATTACACTATTTTTAAATCGGGTAACGGACCTTTGTTTAAATCCGCATTTATTATTACTAATGAGATGATTGAGTTTCGGATAAATGAACCTAATATTTTTAAACCATCTGAAATAAGTGTATGGGAATATGATTATAATCGAAAAGATACAACATCGGATAGGTTTTTATTTGTGAACCCTCAAACTCCATATTTTGAATACAAAAACGATACGATAATTTATATTCATTTCCCAATACTTGATTTTTCAAAAAATTATGTAATTGCAGTGGGTAATGAATTCATGAATGTATATCTCGATCCATCGATTGGTGGAATATTAGATTCTACATTCAACGCTTCGGAAGTAAATGATTTTGGGGTTCGTTTAAAAGGTAAAAACGCTCAATTTACTCTATGGTCGCCACCTGCATCAAGGGTCGAATTGATTCTATTCGATGAAAAACAAACCGAACTAAAAACTAAGCAATTGCTTTTAATGTCGAAAGATTCAACAGGAGTTTGGCGGTTTGAGTTAAAACCCGAGATGCTAATTAATCCGCGTCCATTGGAAGGCTTGTATTATCAATATAGAGTTTTTGCTTACGGAAAATCTTCCATCGCCTTGGACCCTTATGCTTTTTCCATGGCTGCATTTAATCCTAATGGTAACGATAATATTGGAAAAGCAGCTATTATTGATATGAAATCTGCAAAAGCTCGGGGTTTAAAGAAAAAAGTGGATTTTTCGAATTCCGATGTGATGTCGAATGAAAATGATTTAATTGCATACGAAGCCCATGTTCGCGATTATACTATTCAGCCAAGTGCTGTTAAATCCGAGATTTCTGGAACTTTCTCGGGATTTTGTGAAAAAATACATCATCTAGCCGAATTGGGGATAACCCATGTTCAGTTTATGCCAGTAATGAATTTTTATACGGTTAACGAATTTGATAGGTCATACAAAGGAACAGATGCTCCCGAAAGCAATTATAATTGGGGGTACGATTCACATAGCTTTTTTTCCCTCGAAGGTTGGTTCTCAACAAATCCCGAAGACCCGTATGCTCGAATTTCGGAGTTTAAAGATTTAGTAAACAGTCTCCATTCAAAAAAAATTGGGGTGATATTAGATGTGGTTTACAATCATGTCTATTCCGTAGAAACATTCGAGAATGTGGCACCAGGTTGTTATTTTAGGTTAGATTCCGAATTAAACATTTCAAAACACACAGGTGCTGGACCAAGTGTCGAAACCCGAAGAAATATGGTACGAAAACTTATTTTGGAATCCTTGAAATTTTATGTGAAAGAATTTAAGGTAGATGGTTTTAGGTTCGATTTAATGGGCTTTATGGATCAGGAAATCATGAAATTAATTCGACAAGAAGTTGGAAAAACATACAATAGTAAAGATGTAAACGAGTTAATCCTACAAGGTGAAGCATGGGTTTTTTCCGATTTGGATACATCTACTGAGACCAAAGGAATTAATGCTGCAACGACAAAAATTAATCATGTTTCGGAAAACTTAAACATTGGTTTTTTTAACGACACTTCTCGAGATTCATACACCGGTAGACTCGAACAAAGGGGATTTGTTCAAGGTGAAGTAAACGAGATGGATAGGGTGGCAGCTGGCGTTATTGGCGGGATAAAAGGGTATAAGCTGGGAGCAATTTCATTTAATACCGATAGGTTTAATAATAGTTATAACTTATTTGCCGAATATCCAAATACATGCTTGAATTACCTTTCGATTCATGATGGCTTGACCTTATGGGATAAAATTAATGCTTCATGGTCGGATAGTTCTGGAATTATTAGAGCAAGATTGATGAAACAAGCAAATGTGTTGTTGTTTACATCTCAAGGCAAAATAATTCTGCATGGTGGCGATGAAATGCTAAGAACTAAGCCTCTTTCAACTATTGATAAGGAGAAAAACCGAGCCATAAATACCGTTTATACCGATATTGAAGAGGGTGTTCAATATTTTCATGAAAATTCATATTGTTCAAACGATTACACCAATATGTTTCGATGGGATAGATTGAATAATCAGTTTGCACCAATTGCACGATCCATGAAAGCTTATTATCAGGGACTAATTAGCATTCGAAGAGCGTTTCCGGGTTTGCGGATGAAAGAGGGAAAAAATATTCAAAAAGGAGTAAGGTTTATTGCAGATTATGAAGATAAATCGTCTTTACCTTTTATATATACTGATTTTTCTGACCCAAAATTATCGGAATTGAACATTAAATTCATCAACGGACCAAAATCGATTACGATGTATTTGGCGGGCGAAGTGCATCGTGTGAAATTAGATGGAAATCCTGTTGAAAACCCTTTTGAAGTTACTTTTGATAGTAATGGTAATGGAAAAATCCGTTTTACGAAAGAGCAAATAAATCAGTTTGATTTGGGTAAGTGGAGCGATAAAAGAGCATTGCACGTTAAATTAGTTAAATATCCTGGTTCGTGGTTAAGTATTGATGAATCCTATACTTCTTCAGGCAATAATGCCATTCGTCCCGAATATATTAACGAAAACATGGAAGTCATTATCGATTTATCCGTGAAAGATTATTCGCTTGGACCACAAACACAGCAATTTCGACCTGTTTTAGCATATATAATTGATAATACACTCGAAAAAGATTCTAAGATGAAATTCACAAACGTGGAGAAAATCTTGGTTATTCATAACGTGTCGAACGAAAATCAGGAGGTTGTTGTTACTGACATTACCGATGAAACGAAATGGAAGGTGATTTGTGATGCTAATCAAGCAGGCTTAAACCCTTTAAAATATGATGGAAAAAATGTTGGAAACGGTTATACTGATGTTCTAATAAAAAATGGGAAGGTGATTATACCTGGTCATACATCAACAATAATTATAATGGAAAAATAAGATAATTTAAGGCAAAATCTTTATAAATTAGTATTACCTTTGCCTTAGAAATAAAATTAAAAACAAAATAAAAATATAAATTTCTTATTATGAGTGGAATAGTAAACATTTTTGCCCGTCAAATTTTAGATTCACGTGGCAATCCTACTGTTGAAGTAGATTTGTTAACACAAAACGGAGTTGTTGGTCGTGCAGCTGTGCCATCGGGTGCATCTACTGGGTCGAACGAAGCGGTGGAACTACGCGACAACGATGAGTCGGTTTATGGTGGAAAAGGCGTTTTAAATGCGGTAAACAATGTAAATTCGGTTTTAGCTGAAGAGTTAAAAGGTTATTTGGTTACGGATCAGTATGAACTGGATAGCCGAATGATAGAAATCGACGGAACAGATAATAAAGGCAAGTTGGGTGCAAACGCCATGCTTGCTGTTTCGATGGCTTGTGCTCAAGCAGCAGCAATTGAAACGGGGCAACCATTATACAAGTATCTTGGTGGAGTAAATGCTCGTACACTTCCTGTTCCAATGATGAATATTATTAACGGTGGAAAACATGCCGATAATAGCGTTGATTTTCAGGAATTCATGATTTTTCCTGCTGGTGCAGATACGTTTGCAAGCGCTTTAAGAATGGGCTCTGAAGTTTTTCATAGTTTAAAATCGGTGTTGAAACAAAAAGGATTTTCAACCAACGTTGGTGATGAAGGTGGATTTGCTCCAAATTTAAAATCAAACGATGAAGCGGTTGAATTTATCATTCAAGCCATCGAAAAAGCGGGTTATAAACCTGGCGTGGATATTTTCATCACCCTTGACCCAGCTGCTAGCGAGTTTTATATAACTGAAGAAAAAAAATATCACCTTCACTGGTCTTCTGGCGAAAAACTTAGTCCAGCCGAAATGGTTGATTATTTAGTAAATTGGACTAAAAAATATCCGATTGTTTCTATCGAAGACGGTTTGGCTGAAAATGATTATGAAGGTTGGGGATTAATTACAAAAGCAATTGGCGACAAAATTCATTTGGTAGGTGACGATTTATTTGTTACTAATCCAAGAATACTTCAAGATGGTATTGATCGTGGTATCGCCAATGCAATTCTGATTAAATTAAATCAAATTGGAACAGTAAGCGAAACCATTGATGCCATAAAATTGGCGTATGATAATGGTTATAAAGCGATTACAAGTCATCGCTCGGGCGAAACCGAAGATACATTTATCGCTGATTTGGCAGTTGCATTAAATACTGGAATGATAAAAACTGGCTCTGCATGCCGTTCCGAACGAATTGCAAAATACAATCAGTTGCTTCGCATCGAAGAGATGTTAGGTAATTCGGCAATATTTGCAGGAAAAAGCATTTTGCGATAGTCAAAATTTAATTTAAAAAACGGATTTATCTATAGCGGAGTCTCCTAAAATGGACTCTGCTATTTTTTTTGTTCTCCCAGAAGAGTCTCCTGAAAGGGACTCTGTTGGCTGTTTTAATACTCATACCACGAAGCATTTTTGGATAGCTTTCAGCAATACGTTGAATTTGATTTTGAATTTTTTCGGGCTCAATATCTTCTTACCAGAACCATTGGGACCAGCAATAATAACAAGTTTTAGCTTATCAATATTCATTAATTGTTAGTCTTGTTGTCTGTTTTTAATTTTAAAGTTACCTGTGTTAAATGTTCAAGATTCTTGAAAAAAATTTCATTTGATTTTTGTGCTCGACGCCTTACTTCATCAGCTACTTCCATCATTAGAGCATGTAATTGCTCATCGGTTGGTTCAAAGTCAGAACTGAATTTGTAGTTAATTTTCATTTAATCAATTTTAATACAAAAATATGCTAATTTACTTTTGTAAAAATATTTTTGAATATATTATTTGAAAATGACTCTGCTATTTTTTTATGTTCTCCCAGAAGAGTCTCCTGAAAGGGACCTGTTGGATTTGCAAAATAATATTTTATTTTTTACTGATATACCATTTGTCGCATAATTTTTTATTATATGTTTCGTCCGGATTACCAGGATTATATGCTACATTGAAAAACTGAAATTCAAAGAAATATCTCTTTTCTTCATATCTTCTAATGCTAATTTCAAATATTGAATTTTCAATGCAAAAATTATAGAGTGAAAGTGCAAGAGATATTTTATTGTAATAATTTTTCAATTTTAGCAAGGTGTCTGTTATTTCATAAAAAATTGTATCCATAGGATTAGTAATTCCTTTAATGTATACTTTACATTTTTTCTCATTTTTTTTTGTAAATTTTGAGATTATTAGAGATGTACTGTCATTAAAACATATTACATACCCATATTCAGAACGTGCAAAAATTGAATGAACATCCACAAATAATGTATCATAAAAGCCAACTGTTTTTTCACAAAACAAGCTATTGATTCTTTTTTCTTCAATAATAGACCTTTTTTGGCTAAAGATTGAATTAGGTAAAAATAATGTGATTAATAAAGAAATTATTAATGTGTTTTTTGTCATAACAATTATCTCTTATTTGTATTTATTTCCTCAACAGAGTCTCCTAAAAGGGACTCTGTTGGCTGTTTTAATACTCATACCACGAAGCATACTTAGGATAACTCTCAGCAATTCGTTGAATTTGGTTTTGAATTTTTTCGGGCTCAATATCTTTTACTTTTTTGGCTGGAATTCCCGCGTATATAGACCCTGTCTCAATGTGTGTGCCTTCAAGCACAACAGCACCTGCTGCAACAATCGAATTGCTTTCGATGACCACACCATCCATAACAATTGCACCCATTCCAATCAACACATTGTCGTGAATATGGCATCCATGAACAATTGCTCGATGAGCAATGGAGACATTATTTCCAATTTCGACATTAAATTTTTGATAAGTACAGTGTATAATAGCAGCATCTTGAACATTGACGTTGTTGCCTAAACGAATGCTGTGAACATCGCCTCGAACCACGCTGTTAAACCAAAATGTACAATTATCACCACAAATTACATCTCCGGTAATGGTAGCGTTATCTGCAATAAAGCAATTGCTGCCAAAATTTGGTTCGATTCCTTTAACAAATTTAATAACAGCCATAATTATATCAGTTTTCTTCGATTTTCGCGTGGAAAATCAATGTTGAAATGCAATCCACGGCTCTCTTTTCGAGCTGTGGCTTGTTTGATTATTAGATATCCGATTTTTATAAGGTTTCGGAGTTCGCAAATTTCCTGAGTAACAATTGATTTGATGTATAAATCTTCAGTTTCTCGATAAATTATTTCTAATCGGTCTAATGCTCTTTGCAAACGTAAATTTGAACGAACGATGCCAACGTAATTACTCATAATGTTTTGAAGTTCTTTTTTAGTTTGAGTAATTAATATCATCTCTTCATTTAAAGCGGTTCCTTCGTCGTTCCAATCGGGAATTTCCTGGTTGTGTTTAAGTTTATTTTTACTTTGTATTGTTTTAACTGCTGCTCGATGCGAGAACACGAGCGATTCGAGTAAAGAATTTGATGCCAATCGGTTTGCGCCATGTAAACCAGTTGACGCACATTCGCCCGATGCGTACAGGTTCCATATGCTTGTTTGTCCCCATTCGTTGGTTTCAATGCCACCACATAAATAATGTGCTGCTGGAACAACAGGAATTAAATCCTTTGTAATATTTATTCCAATTTGTAAGCATTTAGCATAAATGTTTGGGAAGTGCAACAAAAGAATATCTTGTTTAATTTTTCGTGCATCCAAATAAACATGATCCTCTCCACTAATTTTCATTTCGTTATCAATAGCTCTTGCTACAATGTCTCTTGGAGCTAACGAACCTCTTTCGTCATATTTGTGCATAAATTCCTGCCCACGAAAGTCTTTTAATATTGCACCTGCTCCGCGAAGGGCTTCGGTAATTAAAAAAGAGGGTTTTTCGTGTGGATTATAAAGTGCTGTGGGGTGGAATTGAACAAATTCCATTCCTCGTACCCTACCTTTGGCTCGTGTTACCATTGCAATACCATCGCCGGTTGAAACTTTTGGATTTGTAGTGTTGTTGTAAACATGCCCCGCACCACCTGTTGCCAACATGGTAACTTTTGATAAAATGGTGTCTATTTTTTTTGTGTTAAAATTTAGAGCATAAGCACCAAAACATTCAATGTTTTTTGAGCGTCTAGTGATTATTTCTCCTAAATGGTGTTGTGTAATTATTTCAATTGCAAAATAATTTTCCAATATTTTTATGTTGGGATGTTGTTTAGCAGCTAAGTAAAGTTTGTCCTGAATTTCAAGTCCAGTAGCATCTTTATGATGTAGTACTCTGAATTCGGAATGTCCACCTTCTTTTGCTAAATCGTATCTACCCGAGGATGTTTTGTCAAAATCTACTCCCCATTCAATAAGTTCTTTTACACGTTCGGTTGATTCTGAAATAGTTATATTGACGATATTAGGGTCGGATAAATCATCACCAGCAACCATTGTGTCGTGAATGTGTTTGTCGTACGAATCTGGATCGTACATTACGGCAGCAATACCTCCTTGAGCATATCTGGTGGATGTTTCCTCCGCAGCATCTTTGGTGATTAAAATTACCTTACAATCTGAAGCTACTTTTAATGCATAGCTTAATCCAGCTATGCCTGAGCCAATAACAAGAACATCTGTAGTTAGTCGCATGATTTTTTATATATCAAGTAATTTTTTTATAGGATCTTCATTATTAAAAAGCATTGATAATGGATTTTCAATTAGTTCCTTTATCATTTTTAAAAAACCAACCGATTCTCTTCCGTCAATGATACGGTGGTCGTACGACAGAGCAATATACATCATTGGACGAATAACTACTTGTCCGTTGAGTGCTATGGGTCGGTCGATAATGTTGTGCATTCCTAAAATGGCACTTTGAGGTGGGTTGATTATTGGAGTAGACATTAATGAACCAAACACACCGCCATTGGTGATGGTAAAAGTTCCTCCACTCATTTCGTCAATGCTAAGTTTATTTTCACGGGCTTTTTTTGCCAAGCTTTTAATTTCTTGTTCAATCTCGGCAATGTTTTTTAGCTGGGTGTCTCTAACAACTGGAACAACAAGTCCTTTGGGAGCACTAACGGCAATGCTGATATCGCAGTAGTTAAATTGCAATATTTCGTCACCTTCAATTTGAGAATTTACCTGTGGGAAATTTTCTAACGCGATGGAAGCCGCTTTGGTAAAAAACGACATTAAGCCAAATCCGAATCCGTTTTTTGCTTTAAATTCTTCATTGTATTTTTCTTTTATTTCTAAAACAGCACTCATATCTGCTTCGTTAAAGGTTGTAAGCATGGCTGTTTCGTTTTTTACCGAAACTAATCGTTCGGAAAGTTTTAGTCGTAATGGCGACATTTTCTTTTTCTCTACTTCGCGATTTTTTTCATCTGATTTTGGGAGCAAAGAGTTTTTTGAATACGTGTATACATCTCGTGAATCAATTTTTTTTCCTAAAACAAAATCTTCAACGTCTGATGCTTTAAGATTTTCAACTTCCATGATTCTTTTAGCAAGAGGAGTAAATTTTGATAGTGTATTTATTGTATTTGGTTCGATATTTTGCGTTAATGGCTCAATGCTTGAATTTTCGTTTGTTTGAAGGGTAGGAGTGGATGGGCGAATTTCAGTTTCTTCAATTCGAGCTAAAATAGCACCAACCTGTGCAGTTTCGCCTTCTGCAATTTCGATGTGAATAATGCCTGATACTTCGGAACTAACCACTAAGGTGGCTTTATCTGAATCAATTTCGGCAATATCTGTGTTTTTATCAATATATTGTTTGTCTTCCACAAGCCATTTTGATACGATTACTTGGTTTATTGATTCCCCTGGACTCGGTACGGTAACTTCTCGAAACATAAAATAAATTTAAAGATTTTGACCTATTAACCTGCTATAATAATATTTGTTCAAAAATGAATATTCTAATTTTTTTATACCCCTTATTATTGTTATTTGTTTCGGATTTTTTGTTTTTTCGAGACAAAATTTATAATTATTTTTGGCATAAAATTTGTAAAAAGAGTTGTTTCCTTTTCGTAATTTATTGTAAATAATTAAAATTCAATGCGATAAATTAATTTTAATTATTTTCTCTTTTTATTTAATTTTGGCTTGATATTTGCTGTAATTGTGGCACTTTAAAAAAAATATGCTAAAACTTATTCTAATTACTGCTTCAATACTTGCCATTGCAATTTTCGGAATTGCAATAAAAATGTTTTTAAAAAAAGATGGACAGTTCACAAAATCTTGTAGTTCGGTCGATCCTAAAAGCGGAAAAAATGTGGCATGTACCTGCCACGATAACGAAGGTGCAAAATGTGATAACGAAAATCAGTAATATGTTTTATATAGTTTAGTTAGTTTCCACAACAATTTTTGCTAATTCATCCGTAGCAAAACTCTTTAAAGTGCCTGTTTCATCTGAGAAAATGAAATAGGCACTTAAGTTTTTATCCGGATGGGTTTTAATAAATTCAATTGCTTTATCTTTCCCAATTACCATAAAAGCAGTGGCGTAAGCATCGGCAATGCCTGCCGTTTTTGCCACTACTGTTACGCTTAATAAATTGTGAGTTACTGGTTTGGCAGTCTTAGGGTCGATGGTGTGAGAAATCTTTACGCCATCTTTAATGTAATATTTTCGGTAATTTCCCGATGTGGCAATCGCTTTGTCGGTGATTTGAATCGTAGAAAATAATTTTCGTTCGTCCATCTGATTTTCACTCGGTTTTTCAATGCCAACTTTCCATAACTCTTTATTTGGTTTTGTGCCTTTGGCTAAAACTTCGCCTCCAACATCTATTAAGTAATTTTCGATGCCCTTGCTGTCAAAAAATCTACCGATGATATCAACTGAAAATCCTTGAGCAACTGCATTATAATTTAATATCATCTCGCGACTATCTTTTATCACTTTATTGTTTTCAATACGAACTTTTTTATAACCACAAATTGATTTCAAATACTCGAGTTTCGATTCGGGTAATGAATCTTGTTTGGTTGAACCAAAACCCCATGCGTTTATGATTGGTCCAATGGTAACATCAAAAGCTCCATCGGTTGAAGCACTTACCTCTTCGGATAAATTAAAAAGTTCCACAAACATTTTGTTTACTTCCACGTCTTCGTTGCGGTTTATTTTAGAAACCATTGAGTTTTCAACATAAACAGAAGCTACTAAGTCAAATGCATTTAATATGGAATCAACTTCTTTTTGTAAATTTCTATTTTCAGAATCAAAATAGGTGATGCTGTAATAAGTTCCTTGTGCTTCTCCCTCAAACTTAATGGGTTTTAAGTCGGCTTGTCTTTTACAAGAAAATAAAACTAAAACTAGTGAGCTGATAACTATAATTTGTTTCATGATGATTTTTTTCGCAAAGTTACTATTTTACTTTTGCAAATAAACCTTATTTGAGAATTAGAGAAGAAATGAACTATTCTAAAAAATGCTTTTCCGTGAGTGACAGTATGGTATTCCTCCTTTTTTGTCGTAATATTGTTGATGGTATTTTTCTGCTAGCCAAAAGGTTCCCGCTATAGTTAGTTTTGTAGATACTTTATATTTTTTATCAACCAAAATTTGAATGATTGATTGTGCCACTGACTTTTGATTGTCGTTTAGGTAAAAAACTTCACTACGGTATTGTTCTCCAACATCTGGTCCTTGACGATTAACTTGTGTAAAATCGTGTATTTCAAAAAAGAGTTTTAATAAATTTTCGTACGATGTTTTATGGGTATCAAAAATCACACGAATAGCTTCGGCATGCCCCGTATTATTGTAACATACATCATGATAACTTGGATTTTGAGTTTTTCCTCCAATATAACCCACTTCAGTAGATAAAACTCCATTGGTACGTTGAAAATAATATTCTACTCCCCAAAAACAACCTCCTGCGAATATGGCTGTATCAAGTTTGGGTTCAACTTTTTTAGGTTCAAAATTCAACGAAATGGAGTTTACGCAATGACGAGTGTTTTTTTCGGTATATCCTTCGCCTTCAAATACATGACCTAAATGGGCACCACAATTATTACAAACAATTTCTGTTCTACGACCATCTGCATCGAGTACTTTTTTTACTGCACCAGGAATTTCATCGTCGAATGAGGGCCAGCCACAATGTGATTCAAATTTATCTTGCGATTTATAAAGTGGGGCATCACAGTTTTTACAAAGATAAATTCCCTCTTCGGTAGTATATAGGTATTTGCCCGAAAAAGGACGTTCGGTGCCTTTGTAAACAATAACATTTTCTTCGGCTGCGGTAAGTTGTTTTAATGGTTTCATAATGCTATTTGGTTGTTGTGAACAAGATGTACTTATTTGAGCTATCGTAAAATATAGAATAATACTGAATTTTAAAGTTCTCATGACACAATTTTTATATCTAAACAAGTAAATTTGAGAAATGTTTATGGTTAGTCAATATGCTAAATTGAATGATTTCTGATAATAAGCTCTGGTTTTATGATAATTAACGTTTTTTATTTAACAAATCGCCAAAAAGTAAACTGTTTTTTTTAATTTTGCTTTTCATTATCTATTGATAATTGAGTTTTTTTAATATAAACAGCAGATTTGTGAAGTTTAATCTCAAAAAATTCAATCGTGATTACTGGAATGCTTTTTTTGCAAAATTGCAGAATAAGTATCGGCTCGTGATTATGAATCAAGAGACTTTTGAAGAAAAGATATCGCTGTCGTTGACTAAAATCAATGTTTTTGTATTAATTACAACGCTATCTTTGTTATTAATTATTTTAACCACTCTAATTATCGCTTATACTCCATTAAGAGAATATATTCCTGGATACGCATCGGTTGATTTAAAACGCGATGTATATAAATTGAAGATGAAAGCCGATTCATTATCAAACGATGCCAACCAAAAGGAAGTTTATTTAACTAATATCCGAAAGATTTTAAATGATGAGGTAATTGATGATGAATCGAACTATTCAAATTCTAATAATTCCGAAACACAAAAAGTAGATGTTGACCCCAAATCATTAAATCCATCGGCACAAGATTCAATTTTTAGAAAAGAGGTGGAAAGCCAGATAAAATATTTTGGACAAACCATTAATCAAAAAACTGGAAATGGAATCTCTAAGTCTGTTGAGTCCAAAAAGTCAATTAAGGATTTGTTCTTTTTTACTCCCATTATAGGCTACATTTCCAATGTTTATAATCCCGCTCAAAATCATTTAGGAATTGATGTTGTTTCGGCACCTAATCAAGCTGTTAAGTCGGTTAAGGAGGGATATGTTATTTTATCGGAGTGGACGTTGAAAACAGGAAATATCATCGCTATTCAACATTCAAATGATTTAATATCTGTGTATAAACATAATTCGGTATTGTTAAAAAAACAAGGAGATCATGTTCAGGCTGGTGAAGCAATAGCTATTGTTGGTAATACAGGTACATTAACTTCGGGAACCCATTTACATTTTGAATTATGGTATAATGGAATTCCGGTTGATCCTCGAGAGTATATTTCGTTTAAAAAATATACGTTAAAATAAAAAGCAAATAATCCTCAAACAAAAGTAGCATTGAAAAAAATTGCAATATTAGGTTCAACAGGTTCAATTGGGATACAAACATTAGAGGTTGTTGATCAACACCCCGATAAATTTCAAATTGAAGTATTAACTGCAAATAAAAATTCTGCACTTTTAATTCAACAATCGCTCAAATACCAGCCGAATGCGGTTGTTATTGCCGATGAATCAAAGTATGATGAGGTAAAATCTGCATTATCATTAACGGATATAAAGGTTTTTACAGGAGAATCCTCACTTGCTGATATTGTAAGCATGTCAACCATTGACATAGTGGTGATGGCTTTGGTCGGATATAGTGGATTAAAACCAACCTATAATGCCATATTTTCGAATAAACGAATTGCATTGGCAAACAAAGAAGTTTTGGTGGTAGGAGGTGAGCTGATTATGAATTTAATTGGAAAAACAAAATCTTCCATTTATCCAGTCGACTCCGAACATTCTGCAATTTTTCAATGTTTAGTTGGCGAATCTTTTAATACAATTGATAAGTTCATTTTAACGGCATCGGGTGGACCATTTCGCACATTTTCATTACAGGAATTAAAAAATGTTACGGTGCAACAAGCCCTAAAACATCCAAATTGGTCGATGGGAGCAAAGGTAACAATTGACTCGGCAAGCATGATGAATAAAGGACTTGAAGTAATAGAAGCTCATTGGTTGTTTGGTGTTCCAGTTGATAAAATTGAAGTATTATTACACCCCGAATCGGTAATTCATTCGATGGTACAATTTGTAGATGGTTCGGTAAAAGCACAAATGGGAGTTCCTGATATGAAACTTCCAATTCTCTATGCCATGAGTTATCCCGAACGCTTGTCGTTAATTGAAAAACGACTTGATTTATGTGCATATTCTTCGCTGAATTTCGAAAAACCAGATTTTTCTAAATTTAGAAATCTCGAAATTGCTTACGAAGCAATACGTTTAGGAGGGGTTATTCCATGCGTAATGAATGCAGCCAATGAAATTGCGGTGGAGGCGTTTTTACAAAATAAGATTAAATTTACCGATATTCCCGTTTTAATAGAACATTGCATTCAAGGATTTGTTAATATTAAAAATCCAAACATTGACGACTATTTTAATGTAGATAAAGAAATACGAATAAAAGCAAACGAACAAATAAACAAAATTTTATGACAGGATTAATTATGGCTGCCCAGCTCATATTGGGCTTATCGATTTTAGTATTATTGCACGAATTAGGACATTTTATTGCTGCCAAATCGTTTGGAATTAAGGTTGAAAAATTTTATCTATTTTTCGATGCCTGGGGTTTTAAACTTTTTAAATTTACGTATAAAGGTACTGAATATGGAATAGGTTGGTTGCCTTTGGGTGGTTATGTGAAAATTTCGGGTATGATTGACGAATCGATGGATAAAGAAGCAATGAAATTACCGCCTCAACCATGGGAATTTCGCTCAAAACCAGCATGGCAACGTTTAATTGTTATGATTGGTGGGGTAACTGTTAATTTAATTTTAGGTGTTATCCTTTTTACGATGATTATTTTAGTGTATGAAAAAGAATTTGTGCCAAATACTGCCATCACTAATGGTATTTATCCTTATGAAATTGGTGAACGTGCTGGATTTAAGCCGGGTGATAAAATATTACAAATTAATGGTAATGATGTGGTTAGATTTAAAGATGCCACATCGCTTTCACTTTTCTTCGGTTCGGAAATTATGGTTGAACGTAACGGGAAAAATGAAACAATAGTTATTGGTGATGATGGGTATGACGATTTTAAATCTTCGGAAAACAAAATATTGTTTGAACCAAATTTTCAAAATTTCGTAATAGATAGTATTGTGCCTGGTAGACCAGCTGATAAAGCCGGTTTTAAAAAAGGCGACCGCATTCTTGCTGTAAATGATACTATTGATGTTCAAAAATGGCCAAAGTTTACATCAGTAATTGAAAAAAATAGAAATAAAGAGATTTCATTAAAATTTATTAGAAATTCAGTTGATACACAGTTGGTTACATTAGTTGTTGATAGTGCTGGCATTGGAGTTACTCGACTTTTACCCAATTTACCTACCGAAAAATATAGCTTTGGTCAAGCTATTTATTATGGTTGGAAAGATGCAATGACGATGCTTAAAATGAACGTTGTTGGAATGGGTAAAATTTTTAAAGGTAAGGAAAAAGCCACTGAATCGCTTCAGGGTCCAATAGGTATAGCACAAATTTATGGTGGTGTTTGGAATTGGGGTAAATTTTGGTTTATAACTGGTTTACTCTCGTTGATATTAGCTTTTATGAATATTTTACCTATCCCAGCATTAGATGGAGGGCACGTAATCTTTTTAATAATAGAAGTAATTACTGGTAAAAAGTTTTCGGATAAATTTATGGAAAGAGCTCAAATTGTCGGTATGGTTATTCTTCTTTCGTTAATGGCATTTGCCGTTGGTAATGATATTTTTAGATTGTTTAAATAACCATTGTAAATATTTTGAATGATTATTTCCTTTATGCACGATAAAATTATTCCAAAATAGTAAAAATATTCAAGTGGGAGATTTACTTTCAAATCTCCCACGAGGTTTCAAATCCACAATTTAGATTAAACTTTTATTAAAAAATGTTGTCAAAAAAAATCTAAAACCAACGCAAGTTTCAAATTAATATATTGTCTGAAGTTCTTGTTATATAAATTTTTTATGAAAAAAATCAGTCTATTTCTAGTTTTACTACCCTTAAGTGTAGTGTTATTTTCTCAAAATCATCAAGGTGGAGGAGGTCAAGGAGCCGGAATGTCCGAAGAAATTAAAAAAATGGTAAGCGATACAACGGGAGTCATTATGGGAATGGTAATGGATGAATCTAGCAGTAAGCCATTAGAATACGCCACTGTTGCTGTTATGAATCCAAAAGATTCCAGCATCATTAGCGGTGGTATAACAAACGAAAACGGACGTTTTACAGTAGGAAATATCCCATTTGGTAAAATGTTAATTCGTATTGATTTTATTGGTTACAAATCGGTTTGGATAAATGATAAAGTCTTAGAAAAAAGCAAACCTGTTATGCCTATTGGTAGAATTAAAATTAAACCATCCGCAAAAATGCTCGAAGGCGTTGAAATTACTGCCAATAAAGAGATGATTCAAACCAATTTGGATAAAAAAGTTTTTAATGTTTCTCAGGATTTAACCAGTTTAGGCGGAACCGCAGTAGATGTTATGCAAACTATTCCTGCCGTTCAAGTGGATATTGACGGCAATGTAAGTATACGAGGAAGTGGTAATATCACTGTTTTAATCGACGGACGTCCTTCAAATTTAACCCTTGAGCAAATACCTGCCGAAATGATAGAAAGTATCGAGGTTATCACTAATCCTTCGGCTCGCTATGATCCAGATGGAATATCTGGAATTATAAATGTGGTGATGAAAAAACAGAAACAACATGGTTTTAATGGGATGATTTCGGCAAACATAGGCATTGGTGAGTTTGAAAATAAATGGTTAGCTAATAAGTCCAACATAACTTTAAATTTAAACTATAGATACGATAAAATTAATGTAAGTTTTAGCTTTGATAATCGAACATTTAATAATAGATTTAAAGGCGGTTTATATAGAAAAACTAGTTTTCAAAATGAAAATACGGATAGTTTAACTGTTTCTCAACTCGACCAATTAATGAGAGGCGAAATGAACCATTCGAACCAAAATGCAAAAATTGGAGTTGATTACTTTTTAAATAAATATACTACACTATTTATTAATGCCTCTGCCGGATTTTCAAGTGGGGACCGAGGTTTTGATTTAAATAGTGTCATTAGTAATAAATATAATACGCCATTTCAGAAATACAATCAACGTTCTGTTTCAGTAGATGATTCTAAAGATTATGAATTTTCTGCTGGGATGAAAAAAACGTTTGAAACCAAAGGCAAGGAACTTACCATTGATTTATTTTATTCGCACGATATCGATGATGATGGTGGGGACATTGATCAAGTTTATCTATTGCCAATTAACCGAACTTATTTTCAAAGTACTGTAAATAACGGAATTAAAAATACCATAAATGCTCAGTTAGATTATGTAACTCCAATTGGCAACGGGGGGCGTTTAGAAACCGGTTATAAATTTTCAAATCGACAAGTAGATAATGATTATAAAATGTTTTCTGGTTTTGATGAATTTACTGCAACTATAGATTCTAATCAACTTAATCATTTTGTATATACCGATTATCTTCATTCGGCTTATGCTATATATTCGAACACTTTGTTTGGAAAATTAAAATATCAAGGAGGCTTACGAATCGAAAATGCGGACGTTATTTCAAATTTGGAATCACAAAATACGGAATACAAACATAATTATTTGAATTTATTCCCAACAGCTCATTTAAAGTATGAGTTTACCGAAAAAAATGCAATTCAATTAAGTTATAGCCGTAGAGTAAGTCGACCAAGAACTCATAATCTCAATCCATTTATCGATTATTCTGATCGTTTAAATTTGCAACAAGGCAATCCGCAACTTGACCCCGAATTTGTAAATTCAATAGAATTGAGCCACTACTTGTATTTTGGTAAAGCATCTTCGATTAATACAACCATTTTTTACCGAAAACGAACCGACATAATTACTCGATTAACCACTTTAATTAACGATTCTACAACCATGACAACGTATCAAAACGTAGATAAAAGTACTTCGTATGGTGCCGAATTCGTTTTTGGGCAAACCATAACAAAGTGGTGGAAATTAAGCCTTACCGGAGCTTTTTATAATAATTCATACAATTCGGTGCTTATTACCGATGCAAATTTAAAGGATGAATTCAGCTGGAATACTCGCTTAATGTCTATCTTTAGTTTTAATAAAAAAGCAGATTTTCAAGTTATTTTTAACTATCGTTCTCCATCCGTATCCATTGGAACATCAGGTTTTGGCAGGTCGGGAGTTGGTCAAGGTGTTATTAAAGAAACATATAGTATGGATTTGGGCGGTAAAGTTAATATTTGGAAAGACAATCTTCAACTAAAATTAAGAGTGTCGGACATTTTTGGCTGGTGGAAAATGGAATCTGAAACCAATGCTCCCGGTATTTATTCGTTAACAACTCGTCAACGTGAAAGCAGAATGATTTGGGTTGGTCTTTCATTTAAAATTAACGACTATAAAGTTAGGCGTGAGAAAAACAACAACGAGGATAATGGTGACGATATGTAAAACACGCTGATTAATGAAACATTTATTTTTATTATTTTTCAGTTTTCTTCTGGTATCTTGTACTAATTTAGGAAGTTCGGTTCAGGATACTTCGGATATTTCGACAGTAAAAAAAAATGCAGATTCAGCTACCGGATATTGGCAAATTCCTGAAAAATCAAGAATGATTTTACGCAAAAATGAAGTTTTTGGACCTGGAGCTCACCTCTTCTATTTTGACAATAAGTATGTTACAATTTCGTTGGTAACGTTGAAAGATTGGATGTGGAAATCGGAGGATGATTTATACAAATTAGAAGCTAAATGGGGACATGATAGTTTGTATTATTTGCCTCCTTTCGGTAACTGGACTTATCTGGCAACGTTTGATGGAAATAACTTTTTCACTGTAGTCAACGACAGCACATTTACCTATTATAAAGTCGAAAAGGATCAAATCAGTAAGAGCGATAGCTCGATATTAAAATTTAGACAAGTTCACGACTATAATATCAAACCTACTGATATGAAACAAAAAAGATAAAGAAGTTCAAAATAATTTACTTCTTCATCCTTTTTCAAAGTCCTATTGAGTTTTAAAATAGGGAAATATTATTGTTTTACAAGTGTAAGTTCTTTCATTTTGGAGTAAATTAACAGATTTCCATTCTTCATTTTATACTTATCGGCATCTAATAGCATGTGGTAAAAATCCATGCTTTTATTGTCATCGCAACAAATTTTAGTACAAGAAGCGGCATTAATTTTTAATCCATTTTCGGCTGAATAAGTTCCAGTGCATGTGTTTTCGGATAGACTAATAGTGTAATTTTTGTTATCTAAAAATTTAATTGATAAATAGCCCGAATTTAGAAATGTACTATCTATTTTATTTCCCGATATATTTTTAACGGACTCAAGTTTCCATTTTCCAATTAAATCGCGGGTTTGAGAAAAGGAAAAAATAGTTATAAACATAACTGCTGAAAATAATAGAATCTTTTTCATGGCTTAATTTTTTAGTGATACGTTTATTAAAATTCAAAACAATTAAATTAATCAAATATTATGCCATATAATACTGAAAATGAAAAGAATAATGTGTTCAAAATGAACTTGCTAAGCATGATGGGGATATAGTTTTTCATGTTTTGTTACAAATCAAAATCTCACATCGTGGACTCTGATTTGAGATAATTTAGAAACAAAAAATTCAAATTCAGAACAGAATTGTCAATGGTTTTTAAATCAATATTAAACAGCGAATGTATTTAATGATGATTTTTTATTATTTTCTGTGGTTTTTAACAAAACGAACACCGTAGGTGTTTACTGTACATAACCCCCAGATTTATCTGGGGAGTGTAGACAAAACAAAAAAAACAACTCCGTAGGAGTTGACCATTTTATCATGAAAAACAAAAGAAAAGGATTTTTTATAAAAATTCAATATCAAATTATTTTTGTACTTACAAATATGTCCAAACTTTTCATAACATAAGTAAACTCTTACAGAGTTTTTTTCTTATGATTGTTTCATAACCCCCAAATAAATTTGGGGGTTATTCACAGATAACTCCTAACGGAGTTAAAAATTCCAAATCAGAGTCTCACATGGTGGACTCTGATTTGAGATTATTTAGAAACAAAAATTTCAAATTAATCTTTTACAACTTTTCTTATCTCACTTGAATTTCCGCTTATCATTTTCAAATAATACATTCCAGCAGGTAAATTACCAGTATGAATGATCGTTTTAGACGAGAAACTTCCTTTAGCTACCATTTGACCCAACGCATTAATGAGCTCATATTCCGTCTGATTTTTGTCGTTTTCAATCCATATAAAATTTGAAAATGGATTTGGATAAACCATATTGAAGGAACTGTTTTGAACATCATCAATTCCAGAGACAATAACATGGATTGAATTTGAAGGATCAGAACTACACCCATTTAATGTAACAATTGAATAATAATCGCCTGTGTGCAAAACAGTATAATTTTGATTCATAGCACCGTTGATTAATCCGTTTTGATCATACCATTGATTTCCTGCAGTTGCATCGGAATGAAGAATATTTCCGTTTACACTAATTATCGGGGTAATAGGTTTAGCATTAACAACAATATTTAAGGACGAAGCAATTCCATTTCCGCAGGCATTATCACCTTTTACACTGATGTTTCCTGTAACTGCATTACTTCCAAAACTGACACTAATTGAATTTGTTGTGGAAGTTCCACTTGCTCCCGAAGGCAATGTCCAAATATAAGAAGTGGCATTTTGAATTAATGGAACTTGATAAGTTACATTATTTTCACCTTGACAAACCGAAACATCTCCAGTGATTGTTCCAGCCGTAGCAGGAAGTGAATTAACGGTAATTTCTATGGATGAAGAAATTCCGTTTCCGCAGGCATTATCACCTTTTACACTGATGTTTCCAGTAACTGCATTACTTCCAAAACTAACACTAATTGAATTTGTTGTGGAAGTTCCGCTGGCTCCCGAAGGCAATGTCCAAATATATGAAGTTGCACCTTGAATCAATGGAACTTGATAAATTATGTTATTTTCTCCCTTACAAACCGAAACATCTCCAGTGATTGTTCCAGCCGTTGCAGGAAGTGAATTAACGGTAATTTCTAAGGATGAAGAAATTCCATTTCCGCAGGCATTATCACCTTTTACACTGATGTTTCCAGTAACTGCATTACTTC
>CAZFPO010000001.1:64602-97588 GCA_964521105.1 uncultured Lentimicrobiaceae bacterium
CAAAATTAACGCTAATTGAATTTGTTGTAGAAGTTCCGCTAGCTCCCGAAGGTAATGTCCAAATATATGAAGTTGCACCTTGAATCAATGGAACTTGATAAGCAACATTATTTTCACCTTGACAAACTATTGCGTCACCTGTAATAGTACCTGCATTTGCGGGCAAGGAACCGTTTACCGAAACATTTAACGTTTGAGGAATGGATGATCCACAAGTATTATTTGCAATAACTGAAATCTCACCACCAATTGAACCAGCAACCGTATTAATTGAATTACTGCTTGAAGTTCCACTCCAGCCGGCAGGTAGAATCCAAGTATAACTGGTCGCACCGCTCACTATGGCAATACTGTATGTGTTTGACGAACCATTGCAGGTGTTTACATTTCCACTGATGGCAAGTGGTTGAGTTGCTGGCGAACAAGATCCAGTGCTAAAAAGGAACATCGTCCATGCACTTGTATCAGGAGAATTAATTGCTCTCACTTTCCAATAGTAAATTTGATTTGACCGAAGTGCACCTGTAGAATATTGAGTATCTGAATTTGAACTTGAGGAATTTACATAATTGGTGTTTTGCGTAACCAATAATGGGGAATTAAAATTCAAAGTGGTATCCATCATCATTTGGTACACATTAACTCCAGTATGAGCATTCCAATTGAGAGTAGTTCCGCCTACACTAACATTTAATTGACCGTTTGAAGGAGAAGAAAGTATAACATAATCGCGAGTGGTAAACGTCCAAACCGAACTCCATGAAGATGTATCCACCGTATTTCGAGCCCTAACTTTCCAATAATATGTTTTTCCAAAATAGAGATTTTCAAGATAGGTTTCCGTATCGGTATTGGAGCTGTTTGAATTTGTATACACATTCGTTACCGATTTTAAAGCTGGCGAATTAAAGTTGGCAGAAGTATCCGCCACAACATCGTAATAATCTACACCGGGATGAGCACTCCAATCGAGGGTAAGACCTGTCCAAGTACTGCTTCCATCAGTTGGGGACACTTTATTAACAAAATCATACGTGACAAATGTCCAAATTGAACTCCATTCTGTCGTGTCAACCGTATTTCGAGCCCTAACTTTCCAATAATATGTTTTTCCAAAATAAAGATTTTCAAGATAGGTTTCCGTATCGGTATTGGAGCTGTTTGAATTTGTATACACATTCGTGACCGATTTTAAAGCTGGTGAATTGAAATTCGCGGAAGTATCTGCCACAAAATCGTAATAATCTACGCCAGCATGAGCACTCCAATCAAGGGTAAGACCTGTCCATGTGTTACTTCCATCGCTTGGTGAAACTTGAGTTACATAATCGCGGGTAACAAACGTCCAAACTGAACTCCAAGCAGTCGTGTCAACCGTATTTCGAGCCCTCACTTTCCAATAATATGTTTTCCCGAAATAGAGATTTTCAAGATAGGTTTCGGTATCGGTATTCGAACTGTTCGAATTTGTATATGCGTTCGTGACCGATTTTAGAGCTGGTGAATTAAAGTTTGCAGAAGTATCTGCAACAACATCATAATAATCAACCCCTGAATGTGAATACCAATCAAGCGTAAGCCCAGTCCAAGTTGTACTTCCATCGGTAGGAGAAGCTTGAGTAACGTAATCGCGGGTTACAAATGTCCAAACCGAACTCCAAGCAGTCGTATCAACTGTATTTCGCGCCCTCACTTTCCAATAATATGTTTTTCCAAAATAGAGATTTTCAAGATAAGTTTCAGTGTCCGAATTAGAACTGTTTGAATTCGAGTAAACGTTCGAAACGGATTTTAAAGCAGGTGAATTAAAGTTTGCAGAAGTATCTGCAACAACATCATAATAATCAACGCCCGCATGTGAATACCAGTCGAGGGTAAGTCCAGTCCAAGTTGTACTTCCATCGGTTGGAGAAGCTTGAGTGACGTAATCGCGGGTTACAAATGTCCAAACTGAACTCCAAGCAGTGGTATCAACACTATTTCGGGCTCTCACTTTCCAGTAGTATGTTTTTCCAAAATAAAGATTTTCAAGATAGGTTTCAGTATCGGAATTTGAACTGTTTGAATTCGTATATGCGTTCGTGACCGATTTTAGCGCTGGCGAATTAAAGTTTGCAGAAGTATCAGCCACAACATCGTAATAATCAACCCCCGTGTGAGCATACCAATCGAGGGTAAGCCCAGTCCATGCTGTACTTCCATCTGTTGGAGAAGCTTGAGTGACATAATCGCGGGTAACAAATGCCCAAACCGAACTCCAAGCTGAGGTGTCAACGCTATTTCGCGCTCTCACTTTCCAATAATATGTTTTTCCGAAATAAAGATTTTCAAGATAGGTTTCGGTATCGGTATTCGAACTGTTCGAATTTGTATATGCATTCGTGACCGATTTTAGAGCTGGCGAATTAAAGTTTGCAGAAGTATCTGCCACTAAATCGTAATAATCAACGCCCGTATGAGAATACCAATCGAGGGTAAGCCCAGTCCATGCTGTACTTCCATCGGTTGGAGAAGCTTGAGTGACGTAATCGCGGGTAACAAAACTGCTTGCTGTCCAAGCCGAAGTATCGTTTGTAACAAATGCCCTTACGCGCCAATAGTATGTTTTGCCGAACAACAAATTTTCAAGATAATGTTCGGTGTCGGTGTTTGCACTGGAGGAGTTTATGTAGCTTTTTGAAACGCTATAAAGAACTGGCGAATTAAACTGTGCCGAAGTATCCACTTGAAGTTGGTAATATTGGGAGCTCGAAACCGCGTTCCAGTCGAGGGTAACGCCTGTCCAAGTGCTTGAACCGCTCGTAGGCGTTGAGATTGTTGGGTTATTCCATGCCCACGAGTTTATACTTAACAAGCAGAGAAATAGTAAATTAGCAATTCGATTAAAAATTTTCATATCGTTTTATAATTTTTTAAACATATCGAGATGCAAAGATAATGGTTTTTGTTACAAATATTTCAATCTAAGTTTTTGCTTTTTTATTGATTCAAACCAGATTTTCAACCACAAAAGTTAGCTTAAAATTACCTTTGAACTCTAGGCTTGAGAATAGTTATCCCCTCTTAAGTAAATATTTTCAGTATTATAATAAAATTTACTTTAAAAAGAATGGACAGATTGGATTAATGTGTATATTTGTAGGAGATAAAGATGGATTTTATTGGGAAAAGGTGGAAGAGTGCAGAAAGAAAAACGTTGGACACAATATTACTTAGACACATTAAGAAAAATATTTTTTACTTGAAATGAATTACCGTTTATACACAATTATTTTTCTTGTTTTTATGACCTTAAATTCTGTTGGTCAAATTAATTATAGTTGGGTGAATAGTTATTTAAGAGCCGGTACACATTTAGAATTTTGGTCACAACCATTAATTGGGAAAATTAAAACTGTTAAAGAAAGTAAATTTGAAATTAATAAGGATAGTACAGCTTTAATAAGAACTGAATGTAATTTCTTTAAATATCAAAAAAACGGAAATATTACTGAGTCTAAAGAATATTCAATAATTGATTCTTTAATAAGTATAAAAAAATACAAATATTATAATACTGGATTGTTGAAATATTGGAGAGCCTATGATTCTAAGGGCAGAAAACTAAATAGGATAAATTATACATTCACTAAGAATGGAAGAATGAGATCTGTAAAATGTTACAATCCTAAATTTGGACTTGTGTGGAACGCGATATATAAATATGATGATTTTGGAAATTTAATTGAATGGAAAGAAAATGGAAAATCAAAAGGAATATCTCACTTGGAAAAATATGAATACGACCTAAGTGGAAAATTAGTTTTCCATTTTTCTTATACTATAAATGGCAAATTGAGATATACTGAACAATTTTTAAGAGTTGATGACAAAATGGAACATAGTATAACTTGGATAAATGAAAACCCAAAAATTAAGGCGAATTACAGTTATGACTCACTGAAGAATTTAGTTGAAATTCGATATGACAATGATTTTGAGAGTTTTTCGTACGATGATTCAAATAAAATTATTGGAAAAACCAATGTCAGAAATGAAAAAATATATTACAAGACAGAGATAATTTACAATTCAAAAGGGCAAGTTTTAGAAGTTATCACTAGCTATCCACAAAGCAATTCAAAAAAGTACATTCAAAAATATAAATGGGATGACCCTGGTAATTTAATAAATTGCAAACATATATACTTGGAAAATGAAAATGAAAAAGTATATGAAGAAAATGAACGTATTATTGAATATTATTAAAAATAGACTGTGTCGAAAAACGGCATTGAAAAATGGCGGGTTTGAAGTAATTTGAAAGTTCACCAAAATAAATTAATTTTGGTGTGTGGTGAAAGCAAAGATGTATTTAGTCCTTTACTGCGAAAAGCCTCAATGATTATAACTAATAAAATTTTATTATGAGAAACAAGATAATTATTTTTGCATTTATTCTTTTAACATCGAAGGTTGATGCTCAACCAGGATCATTGGATTTTACTTTTGGTGGAAGCGGATATGTTATTACCAAGTTAAGTAATGGTACTGATTTGGGTTATGACATAGCAATTCAAAATGACCAAAAAATCGTTGTTGTTGGAACTTCTGACGGTGATGGTAGGGATTTTTCTATAGTCAGATACAATACGAATGGAACTTTGGACAGCTCTTTTGGAACGGATGGCAAGATTATAACTCCAGTGGTTCCATCCTATAATGATATAGCTTTTGCAATAGTTATTCAAAATGACGGAAAAATCGTGGTAGCAGGAGAATCTTCTGATGGCTCCGTTTATGATATCTCAATAATCAGATATAATATTAATGGTACATTGGATACATCTTTTGGCATAGGAGGAAAAGTTACATATGATCTTAATAACACAAATGATAAGGTTCGTTCACTTGCCTTACAAAGTGATGGTAAAATTATAGTAACAGGATACGCTTTTGCCAACACAATTCCTGATGTTGGAATAATAAGATGTAATACTGATGGATCAATAGATTCAGCCTTTGGGACGAATGGAAGGGTTATAACTCACATTGGAAGTCCGACTACCCGCACACAAGCCGAATCAGTTATAGTACAGCCTGACGGAAAAATAATAATTGTCGCAAATCCAGCTATCGCGAATTGTGATTTTGCCCTATTAAGATATAATTGCAACGGATCTTTAGATTCTACATATGGCAACAATGGTGTAGCTTTTATAAATATAGCTAATTCTTACAGTTATTATGCCTATGATGCCGTTTTGCAGAATGACGGAAAAATTGTTGTATCTGGTCATATTTCAGGTTCTCAAAATGGTTATTTTGCAGCAAGATTTAACACAAATGGTTCATTAGATTTTCTTTTCGGAACATCAGGTGTGGTTATAACAAATTTTGCACTTGCGGCTCATGGCTATGGAAGTGCTTTAGATCATAATGAAAAAATAATTGTTGTTGGAGGAAGCACTTATCAAGCCCCCAATAGCGGTTTTGCACTAGCAAGGTATAATACTAACGGAACTTTGGATAGTGCTTTTGGAGAAAATGGTACTGTAAGTACAATTTTTGAAAATGGCAATTGTTCAAAAAAAGCTGCTATACAAAATGACAATAAAATTGTTGTTGCAGGTTATGCAAACGATCGTAATCTAGGGAGAGTTTTTGCGGTGGCTAGATATAATTCGCAGGCAGTGGAAATTCATGATTTTATTTTAGATGATTTATTTAACATTTATCCGAATCCTATATACGGTAAGATTACAATTACTAAATCATCTGATTTGACAAATGCTTCGCTATGCATTTATAGTATACAGGGACAATTAATCCTACAACAATTACTACTACTTGAAAAATCTGAGATTGATGTAAGTAGTCTTGCAAAAGGAATATATGTAATAAAAATAAATGATATGAATTTATCATCCACGAAAAAAATAATTATAGAATAAATTTTACGATCCATAATTTATAGCATTTTAGTAATGGATAACGCCCAGCTTGAAGCATAGAATATACTCATTCGTTTTGCAACATTTTTTTCATTTTATATGATTTTATCATGAACGATTTCTGAGAATTGGAGTTACTTTTTTGCTGAAGAAAATCTTTTTAGTTTTTGTCATGTAGTTGATTTGTCTAACGAATGATATTTCATTCAAAAAAATTGAAGATTGCTATACATCATAATTATTTATCTTTGCATTAAAATACCAGGTTTGGTGGTTTATGGGTAAAAATATTTTAAAATAAAGTGGTAGAATTTGAGAACTATAAACTTCACACACTAGATTTTAAAACCTATGATAAATTTTAATTTTTAGATACATGTCTAATTTAACGAACATAATTGTAAAAGAAGTTTCGATTCGTACTTTAAAAGTGAACGGTAATGATTATATTAGTATTACCGATATTGCAAAACAAAAAAATCCTATTGAACCTAAGGATGTAGTAAAAAATTGGATGAGACTTAAAAATACCTTGGAGTATCTTGGACTATGGGAGCAATTAAATAACCTGGCATTTAGGGGGGTCGAAATCGACCCCCTCATGAAGGAAGCTGGCTGTAATTCATTTACAATGTGTCCATCTCGTTGGGTTGAACTTACTGGAGCGATTTTGCTTTAAAAGTAAAAGTAATACCATCTTGATTTATAGATTAGTCCAAAGATTCTTATTGAAAATTCATGCGGTTGAGACCTCCTTTGGCGGCTAAAACCTTCAAAGGCAGTCAAGCCTGCCAAAGGCAGCTAAAACCTCCTTCGGCGGTCAAGATTCCTCATTCCACTACGTTTCATTACCAATGACAGAATTTAGTAACTAATTTAATTATAAGCGTTTGTAACTTTAATACGATGTTAATGTCCGATGGACAAACATTCCAATTGGTAGTTTTTTTTTATGTTAAAGTCCTAACGGACTATCAAGTTAAACCAAATTGAATTTGTATATAATCCAATAACGTAATACAAATTCTAATTTGTTTTATGCCGATGTTAATAATAAAAGAAAGGCGGAGAAATTGGACTATATTATTATTCAAATCGGTGTATATTACTTAATCGCCGAACACTAAAAAAGCCTTTCATTTCTCTGAAAGGCTTTTTTAGTGCGTCGTACTGGACTCGAACCAGTGACTTCCACCCTGTCAAGGTGACACTCTAAACCAACTGAGTTAACGACGCTTTTGAGGTTGCAAAATTAATTAAAAATCATGACAAAGCAATAACGAATTTTAAATGCCAATTCAAACCCTGATTTTATTGGTTTTTCTTGCCTTCCACCCTTCAGTGTTTGGGGTTCAGAAGGCAAGAAAAACTTACAAAACACTTTATCGTATTATTAATGGATATCCTATGAAGCCATTACTTTATTTTTACAAAAGGTTTGCGAACAATAACATCACCGTTTTTGATAATAATGTAATATAGACCTGAATTTAAATTTGAAATATTAACCGAAGTGAGTTGGTCTAAAACGGTTATTGGTTCAATAACAGCACGTCCGGTATAATCATACATTTCAATTTTAGAATTTGTGGGAACATTATCCATAAAACGAATGTTTAATTGATTGGTAGCTGGATTTGGATAAACAAAAACTTGAGCGTTTGAGTTATAATTTTTCACAGCAACGTCGTTGATGCAAAAACGGGTGCTGTCTTTAGCTCCAAAATTAGCACCTGATGCCGATTGAGCAATAATTTGCCCACCCACTTCTAACGAAAAACTTCCTACATATATAAATCCAAACATCCCGTTTAAACCATTATTTCCCGAGTCGTAAATTACGAAGTCGTAGCAACCGTTTTCTAAACATAAATTTTGAGTGTATGTTGTAGTTTGAGCTAAGGTTGGATTGGTTTGAATAACAGTGCCATCATCTTTTTTTACGACCCAAGTAGTTTGAGTTGGATTATTGTCGGTTAAAACATTAACCACTATCGGAGCACCAATTTGTGTAGAAAAGTTAAAAGCAATAGTGTCATTTGCCGAATTTAAATCGGTAGTGTTATTAGGGTTTGAAACAAACGCTTTAAACGTGTGATTTCCAGAAGCTAAATTTATACTAGGTAAAACAACAGTGGCAGAATTTCCAAAGGCTAAATTGCCATTCCAATCATAATTTTGGAGATTTCCATCAATTTCGTAATAAATTTTAGCAGAAGTAATGATAGTTTCGCCATTATTTCTGATTTTAACTTCTGGGTGAAGCTCACTGTAGCAATTATTGGTTAATTGAGGGCTAATAACTTGATTTAAAGCTAAATCAAGAGTAAACTCGGGAGTGTTAAAGTATCTACCATCCAATGTTACTGCTCCGGAGTTGTTTGGGTCGAGCCAATCTTTTAAACGTTTGTTCGGCTCTGTAGCTCCATTATTTAACCAAGAGTATGCAATTTTTCCATATTTATCCCACGAAATATTGGTGCATGATGCTTGACCACCATGTAATTGTCCAATAATTCGATGATTTGGGTCAAACAATGCTGAGCCTGAGGAGCCACCTTCGGTAGTGCCAAATTCCCAATTGTCGATTTGCCAATGAGTGTTTGAATAGCTTGTAGAATAGCTAGATGAGGTTGCCGCATTGGTGTTTTTACTAATTTTTTTCAAGTCACCCGAAGGATGATGAATACAAACTGTACTGTCAGCGGCAACATCGGCATTATTCCAACCGCAATAATAAACATTGTATTCGGGAGGAATTTCTCCATTTAATAATAAAAGTGCAAAATCAGAGGGTGAATCAGTAGCAACTAATGTTGCACCATTGATTGATTGATCCGTGGGACCGGTAGTGCCGTTACAATCAATTGCTTCGTGATTAAAAATAAACACCCAAGTGCCTGGGTTTGCTCCCGATGTGCAATGATTTGCAGTTAAAAAATAGGGTTTTCCATCTTGCATAGTATTGTTAACAATAGTACCTGTACATAATGCACTATTGTTATTTGAAAGGATAAGAGCAACACCTTGTTTATCGTTTTGCCAATCGTTTCCGAGTGGACAATTTACGTTAATGTTACAACTTCCAGATGTTCCGTATGGTCCACGTTTGTTTAAAATATCGCGATAACCATGAATTACTTTATTAATATTAATTTTACCCTGACCAGCAACTGCTTTTGGTTCGTAGTACTCTAACACAATACTTGATGCAGGAATTATTGTTGTAGCAAAGCCAAACGAAGGGTGGTTGTTTTCGTAAGTAAACGATCCTAATATTGTGGATTTGTCTTCGCTATAAATAAACAAATTAGCTCCTTTAGGAATAAAAAATTGGTTGCAAATAAAGTTTAATGATAAAGCATTGTTAGATCGGATTCCCAATCTCCAAAGTTTGTCGCCATTTTCGAGTGTTTCCCATTTGCCCGAATTGAACATATTGAAATATACTTCTACGTCTTTCCCAAAGCGATAAGGAACATCTTTTCCCAAATTTCTTTCATCTTCATTTAGAAGCTGTTGGACATTTATTTCGGGAAGCATTTTAAATTCAACATGCTGACTAATATTTGTTTTATTAAAGCTATATGGTTGACCACCATGGCTAATTTGTGCAAAAATTGTAGGCATTTTTATTAAGCATAAAAAAGCCAAAATAAAATAGATTTTTTTCATGTTTGTGAAGGTTTATTTTTAGCAAATGTAGAATTAATTTTAAAAACTTCATTTACTAAATCGTTAAATTTCAATTTGAAATTTCTATTGTAATGAATAGCAGAATGATAAACTTGCGTTGGTGTGAAATAAATTATTTGATGGATTATTGCTATAAAGCCCTCTAGTGCTTCGCGAAGCACTAAATATTAGATGAAAGTTCTGGTAAAAATTAATGTTGTATTTAAAATTCAATCCAAAATCCTGATGATTTATTATTGAATAATTGTTATAAATGATTTCTTGGTCGGCAAAGCTACCATATCCTGCTTGGATAAAAATTTTCCCTTTATCATATCCATTAAAAAGAAAAGAGGTATAAACACCAAGCGATATCGATTGTTTTTTTGAAATTTTATATCCTAACGTAATAGGTAAATCAATGTAGTGCAATTTCATACTTCCACCAACTTTAGCTGTGTAAAATGATGGTACAATGCCAATTCCAATATCAATTAATGTATCTCGAGTATATTCAGTATAATAACTGGCTCCTTTTAACGAGTAAGCAACATCAAATTGAACATAGAAATTATGTTTAATATTTTTGCGAAAGGCAAATCCGCCATAAGGTGAAATTAGAGCTTTTCCCTCAGAATTTTGAATGTTATTTTGGGGCAGTGGTCCACCGAAAATTGAACCACCGTAAAATAAATATTCGCTATCTTGAGCGGTTGCACAAAATATGATAAATAGGAATAAAAAAGAGGCAACGTATTTCATTTATTAAAATCAAGGTTGTTTAATTAACGAAACATTATCGATAAAAAGTTTTGAGCCGTTTTGTCCCTGAAAATTTGCTCCTTGAATACTCGAAACAAAGACGATTGTTAAAGAGTCGGGTTGTTCATTTGAATAATAATTTAATGCAAGATTAAAGAATTGATACGATGAAACTTCAGTTGTGATGGTTATCGAGCCATCAGCAATGGTATCTTGATGTCCTTTTGTAGCATTAAATTTTGAGAGTTTAGAATAGATAATTGCTGTATCACCATTTTGAGGAAAGTACTTATAATAACCGTTAATTGAGTTTAATTTTTTGGTATAGGGTTTTCCTTGAAAAATAAAGGGGTCTTGAGTTAAAAATGTTCCCACCACAAGCAAACCGGGTATGGTGATATTTCCCCAAGTTTTTGTTTCGAGCAATGCCGCATAATTTCCATTTTGAGCATCGTTAGTTTTTACAACGGTTATAGGTCCATTAAGTTTGGCTAAAGGATTTAATGTTGCCCAAAACCCACCTGATAATTCTTCGTATGAAATTGCATTTTGTGTTACGATTTCCCAATTTTCAAAATTTAAATTTTGGCTTGAAGAAATTGGTGGGTCAATTTTTTCAATTGGTGGCTTTTCATCTTTTTTACATGAAAGAAGTAGAAAAGTTAAGGTGAAAATAGGTAACAATATTTTCATTACATTTAATAATAGTTTCATTATATTTAATATCGTAATTTCATTATAACATTGAATTTGAAAAAATGTTTAATACAGAAAAAAATCAAGGTTTAAATTAGGATAAATAAAATTATACCTTTGCAAGCTCAAAAAATTATACAAATCAAAAAAAACTTTACTTTTTATTTGTGTATTATAAAAAAATAACTAACTTTGCACTCCCTTTTTAAGGGGATAAAACGTATTAAATCAAGAAAATGAATACTTTAAGTTACAAAACAGTATCGGCAAATAAGAATACAGTTCATAAAGAATGGATTGTTGTAGATGCAGAAAATGAAACATTAGGACGTCTTGCATCAGCAGTAGCAAAAATGTTACGTGGAAAGCACAAAGTTGATTTCACTCCTCATGTTGATTGTGGTGATAATGTAATTGTTATCAATGCTGAAAAGGTACGATTAACAGGAGATAAATTAAAGGAAAAACAATACGTTCGTCACACTGGACATCCAGGTGGACAGCGTTTTGAAACACCTGCAGAAATGTTAAAACGTAAACCAGAGTTTGTTTTAGAACACGCCGTAAAAGGAATGCTTCCAAAAAATATATTGGGAAGAGATTTATTCCGTAATTTACATGTTTGTGTTGGTCCAGAGCATCCTCATCAAGCACAACAGCCAAAACTAGTTAATATCAATACAATAAAGTTATAATGGAAATAGTAAACACTTCAGGCAGAAGAAAAACTGCTGTTGCTCGAGTTTATTTGAATGAAGACGGTAAAGGAACAGTTACCATTAACGGTCGTAACTATACCGAATATTTTAGAACTCCAATGTTGCAATATAAAGTTCTTCAACCATTTATCCTTACATCAAACGAAGGAAAATATAGCGTAAAAGCTAATTTAAACGGTGGTGGAATTACCGGACAAGCAGAGGCATTACGTTTAGGAATCTCGAAAGCATTATGCGAAATTAATGAAGAATGGCGTTCTTTATTAAAACCACATGGTTTGATGCGACGCGATCCACGTATGGTTGAACGTAAAAAACCTGGTCGTCCAAAAGCACGTAAGAGATTCCAATTCAGTAAACGTTAAAATATTATTGAATTTCGATTTCAAAAGTTTAGTATCCAAATCACAAAGACTGCTAATGTGCACTACTTTGTGATTGATATTAAGGAAAGTAAACAATTTTAAAAAATAAATAAATGTCAAAAGTAACTTTTAATGAATTATTAGACGCAGGTTCTCATTTTGGACATTTGCGTAGAAAATGGAACCCTAATATGGCTCCATATATTTTTATGGAAAAAAATGGTATTCATATCATTGATTTACATAAAACTATTGCAAAAATCGATGAAGCGGCTGCTGCAATGAAACAAATTGCAAAATCAGGAAAGAAAATTTTGTTTGTTGCTACCAAAAAACAAGCAAAAGACATCGTTGCCGAGCACGTTCGTAAAGTAAATATGCCCTATGTTGTTGAACGTTGGCCTGGTGGAATGTTAACAAATTTTGCAACCATTCGTAAAGCGGTTCGCAAAATGTCTTCGATTGATAAATTAATGACAAGCTCTTCATTTACTGATATTTCTAAACGTGAACGTCTTCAAATTCAACGTGAAAGAGCTAAATTAGAAAAAAACTTAGGTTCTATTTCTGATTTAAATCGCTTGCCTTCAGCTATATTTGTGGTTGATGTGTTAAAAGAACATATTGCCATTGCCGAAGCACACAAATTAAATATTCCAACGTTTGCTATCGTGGATACTAATTCCGATCCTCAGTCGGTTGACTTTGCTATCCCAGCTAATGATGACGCTTCAAAATCAATTTCGGTAATTCTTAAAGCAATGGTTGAAGCCATCGAAGAAGGATTAAATGAAAGACAATTTGATAAAGATAAAAAAGTTACAGACGACGATGCTGAAGAAACAGACGAACAAAAAGCTAACATCCGCAGTTTGGAAGAAGTTGATGACGAGGAAATGATAGCTCAAAAAGCAAAAATTTCGGCAAAAGCAAAATTAAAAGAGGAAGAAGAAGCTGGTGAAGCCGAAAAAATGAAATCTGGTGCTAAAAAAATTGTTGCAAAAAAACCAGTGGTGAAAAAAGCAACTCCAAAAAAATAATTATCGTTTAACAATAAAATATACATACTATGGCTATTACAGCAGCTGATGTAAATAAATTAAGAACTATGACTGGCGTTGGAATGATGGACTGTAAAAACGCTCTTGTTGAGGCAGATGGCGATTTTGATAAAGCCATTGATATCCTTCGCAAAAAAGGTCAAAAAGTTGCAGCTAAACGTGCCGATCGTGAAGCTAACGAAGGTTTAGTTTATGCTAAAACAAGCAATGATAACACTTTTGCAGGTGTTGTTATGATAAATTGTGAATCTGATTTCGTTGCAAAAAACGAAGAATTCGTAAATTTTGTAAAATCAGTAATCAATTTAGCAATTGATGGTAAAATTCCAACCAAAGAAGATTTATTAAGCAAAACGTTAAATGGTACAACCATCGAAAATCATCTTATGGAGCTTACAGGCAAAATTGGAGAAAAAATTGAAATGTCGCATTATGACGTAATTAGTGCTCCATTCGTTTCTTCGTATAACCATAATGGAAACCGATTGGCTACTATAGCGGGTTTTAATAAAGTTGTAAACAATATCGAAACCATTGGTCACGAAATAGCTATGCAAATTGCTGCTATGAGTCCTGTTGCTGTTACTCCCGAAGAAGTTACACAAGCAACAATCGACAAAGAACTAGAAATTGCTCGCGACCTTATTCGTCAAGAAGGTAAACCTGAAGATATGGTTGAAAAAATTGCTCAAGGTAAATTAAATAAGTTCTTTAAAGAAATGACATTGTTGAATCAAGAATTTATTCGTGATAATAAAAAAACAGTTGGACAATATTTAAAAGAAGCTGATAAAGATTTTACTTGCACCTCTTTTAAACGAATTCAATTGGGAGCATAATATCATTTTTTGATAAAAAAATTAAAGGGGCTAATTATTAGTCCCTTTTTTTTTATAATTTTACAATCAAATTTTGAATTCGATTAATTCTTTCGTATGAAATATAAAAAAATATTATTGAAACTGAGTGGAGAATCTTTGATGGGTTCTCTAAATTCTGGAATTGACCCTCAAATATTGGACTATTTTGCTTCCGAAATTGCTGAGATTGTGAAAGAAAAAGTTAAAGTTGGGATAGTAATCGGTGGTGGAAACATTTTTAGAGGAATGCAAGGTGCTAAAAAAGGTTTTGATAGAGTGCAAGGGGATTACATGGGAATGATGGCAACGATTATTAATAGTATGGCTCTTCAATCCGCATTAGAATCTATGAATGTTCCAGCTGTGGTTTTATCGGGCTTAGCCATCGACCCAATATGCGAAAAAATGAGTAGAAGAAGAGCCGTTCAATATTTAAATGATGGCTTTGTTGTAATTATGGCAACAGGTACTGGTAATCCTTTCTTTACTACCGATAGTGGTGCGGCTTTGCGTGGAATTGAAATTAGTGCGGATGTCCTTTTAAAAGGTACTCGCGTTGATGGAGTTTATGACTCAGACCCTGAAAAAAATCCTAATGCTGTTAAATATTCTGAGCTTACATTCGACCAAGCGTACAAGCAAAATTTAAACATTATGGATATGACTGCTTTTACGTTATGCAAAGAAAACAATCTGCCAATTTTAGTGTTTAATATGAACGAAAAAGGAAACCTACAAAAAATTATTAATGGCAAATCAATAGGAACAATTATAAAATAATCTTTATGGAAAATTTAGAAAAAAATCCTCAGATATTAAAAAAAGCCAAAGCTAGAGTGAATTTTAAAATTCATTTAGTAGTTTATATTTTAGCAAATATCCTTTTTTGGCTTTTTTGGCGATTTATTGGTGGGGGTGGAGAGTTGCCTTGGCCCATATTCCCCACTGGTGCTTGGGGCATTGTTGTTGTTTTTCACTATTTAATGGTTTTTTATTGGAACCAAAAACTAGTAGATAAAGAGTATGAACGATTAATTGAAAAAGAAGTAAAACAAAACTCGAATAAAATTAAAGATGAATAGTTATGAATGACGATTGTTTATTATTGATTGAAGAAATTAAAGAAAACATGAGCAGTTCGCTCACGTTTTTCGACAGAGAATTACAAAAAATTAGAGCCGGAAAAGCAAATCCTCAAATGCTCGATTCTGTTAAAGTCGATTATTATGGTACTCCTACAGCAATATCTCAGGTTGCTAATGTAAATACTCCCGATGCAAAGCAAATCATTGTTCAGCCATGGGAAAAAGCTATGCTTATTCCATTAGAAAAAGCAATAATGGCTGCCAATTTAGGATTTAATCCTCAAAATAATGGTGAGTTTTTACGGATTTTAGTTCCCCAATTAACCGAAGATAGAAGAAAAGATTTAGTGAAAAAAGCTAAGTCGGAAGCCGAACAAGCTAAAGTAAATATCCGAAATGTAAGACGTAATGCTAACGACCAAGCTAAAAAATATGAAAAAGACGGAGTCCCTGAAGATGAAATTAAAAGATTAGAAGCAGATATTCAAAAAATTACGGATGAATTTATCGCAAAAATTGATAAAATGTTTGATGCCAAGGAAAAAGATATTATGACAGTGTAAAGCTATCTTAAACAATAACTATCTGTAAAACAAGTACTTTCGTTTTAAAATTATCTATATTTAGTTTTATCTCAATAATGAAATTGGAAAAATTTATTGTTTTTATTCAATTTTACATTAATTTAAAATTATTATACATTATCTTTGTAATGAATTATTAATCAAAAAAAAAATAATGAAAAAAACGTACATTTTTTTAGCAATTTTGCTGGTAAGTACCAGTATTTTTGCACAATTTAGCAAAACCAGCAACCCTAATACTGTTGATAAAGCATTGAAGGGATATTCAAACAGTATTGGATATTTAAATCCTGCAAAAAGTGTTGCATTATTTGATAATGGACCGCTGATTACCGATCCAGGTGCAGGTCCTTCTGGTGCAAATATGAGTTTAATACAAGATCCAAATACCAATTTTGGCTTTTCTAATTCAAAAGCTTCTTTAATGAGAGTAGCGGATGATATTAACATCCTTGCAACAAATTGGGCAATTGATTCTATCGTATTCTTCGGTTATCAAACAAATTCCACAACTGCAACATCTACTTTTACTGCATACACAGTTAGAATCTGGAACGGAGTTCCTAGTGCTCCTGGCAGTACAGTTGTTTGGGGTGATACAACTACTAATGTATTAACAAACTCATACTGGTCTGGTATTTACAGAGGTTCTGACTTAACTGGAACAACCCGCCCAATTATGAGAAATGTGTGTGCAACTCCTTCCTTATCACTAAATGGCGGAATGTATTGGATTGACTGGCAAGCTACTGGAAGTTTAACTTCTGGTCCTTGGGTACCAGCAGTTTCTATTGTTGGACAACCTATTACCGGAAATGCAATGCAATCAAACGATAATACATGGGCTAATCTTTTAGATGGTGCTAATCCTCAAGGCTTACCTTTTATTATATATGGAACCGAAACCGGTGCTTATACAAACGATGTTGGTGTAACTTCAATTACAGCTCCTGTTCAAGGTGGCTCTTTAACTGCAACTACACAAGTTAAAGTTAAAGTAAAAAACTTCCTATCAGCTAGTCAACAAAATATCCCTGTAACTTGTAAAATTAATGCTGAAGTATTAACTGGTGTTGTTGCTGGTCCAATAGCCAGTGGTGAAGAAGTTGAATATACGTTTACTTCTACAGCAAATATGGCTGCATTTGGTGATTATTATTTTACTGCATTTACATCATTAGGTGGTGATCAAAATCTAATTAATGATACCGTTAAAAAAACAGTAACAAATTTACCTGCGGCTAGTATTAATTGGAATTTCAATCAAGGTATTCCTACTAATTTTACTCTAATTAATGATGTTAATACACCAAATACTAATGTTGCAGCTTTTGCAAATGCTTGGATTGCCACAACTGATGATGATGCTGTATTAACTGAAGATTCATGTGCTGGAAGTACATCTTGGTTTACAGCAGTTGCTCCAGCTGATCGTTGGATGATTACAAATAGTGTAACATTAACTACATCAAACATTCTACAATGGGATGCTAAATCACAAGATGGTGCTTATCTTGAAAGTTATTCTGTAAAATTATCAACTACTGGATTTGCGAAAGCTGATTTCACAAATACATTATTTACAACCGATGGTGAAGAAGGTACATGGAAAAATAGAACTGCTAGTTTATCTGCATTTAATGGGCAAACAGTTTACATTGCATTCGTACAACAATCAACAGATATGTTTGTATTAAAAGTTGATAATATAAAAATTTTAGGTGATGCAACAGTTGGTGTAAACTCAATTGATCAAAGTAATTTCAGAGTATATCCTAATCCTGCTAAAAATGAATTGAATATTAATACAACTTCTTCAATGAAAAATGTTAAAATAATCAATTCTATAGGACAAACAGTTCTTAATAACTCAGTTAGTGGAACAAATTATAAAGTAAACACCTCTTCTTTTAAAGATGGAATTTATTTTGTTCAAATTGAGACTACGAATGGTATGATAACTAAGAAATTTATAATTAGCGAATAAACTATATTTAAATAAAAAAAAGAGAGCTGAATTTTCAGCTCTCTTTTTTTTATTTAAATTATGAGCTTCGGTTGGTTGAAAAATATAAAGCATAACGTTAAATATATTTAAGAACCTCATCAAAAAAGTCCGTTGTTTGTTTAGCTTGTATACTTTTGTAGCAAATAATATTAAATTAAAAGATTATGCAATACTATTACGGACAATATTTAATTTTTGGAGTTTTTATGCTAATTAGTTGGTTAGTAAGTAATCAATTAAAAAGTCGTTTTAATAAATATTCAAAAACTCCTCTTCGGTCGGGTTTAACTGGTAGGGAAGTCGCTGAACGAATGTTACGCGAAAATGGGATTTATGATGTTAAAGTTGTTTCTGTTAGAGGTCAACTTAGCGACCATTACAATCCAGCCAATAAAACAGTTAATTTAAGTGAAGGCGTTTATCATAGTGCAAGCGTTGCAGCAGCGGCTGTTGCTGCTCACGAATGTGGACATGCAGTTCAACATGCTTCAGCATATAGGTTTTTAGAAATGCGTTCGGCACTCGTCCCTGTAGTTAGTTTTAGTTCAAGCATTATTCAATGGGTTTTACTTTTAGGAATAATATTGATAAAAGCTTTTCCTGCACTACTTTTAATTGGTATTGGTCTGTTTGCCCTTACCACCTTGTTTGCATTTATTACACTTCCAGTAGAATACGATGCATCACGTAGAGCATTGGTATGGTTGAATTCTTCGGGATTAACCTACGACAGAGAACACGAAGAAGCAAAAGATGCTCTTAAATGGGCTGCACGTACTTACGTTGTAGGTGCATTAGCTTCATTGGCTACTTTAATGTATTATATTATGATTTTTTTGGGGTCAAGAAGATAATTTAACAAGCACTTATCCGAAATTTTATTATCTTCGTTAAAATTATATCATAACGATTATGAAAAAAATAAAATTTCTAATTTTGTCATTCGCTGTAGTTTTTGTTTCTTGTAAATCAAACGAAACTTCAGATTCTGACAAAGTGGTTCAAACCGAAATATACCAAAACTATTCGGTAAATTATGATGCCGCAACTAAAACACAATCGGTGAGTGCCTCTTTTCGTTTTGGCGGATCAAATGGTACAACTTTGCGTTTGGTTAAGGATAGCAAAGTTTCATGGAATAATCAACCATTGCATGAAGGTAATTCAATTTTTTCGGGAACCTACTACGAAACACAAAAAGTTGGCGAAATTATTTCCGAAAATACTTTTATGTATATTGACAACGATAATAAAACGTATAAAAATGCAGTTCCTCTTTTAAAAGCCGACCCAATCGTGGAAGGTAATATTATTTCCAAACAATCTTCAAACGTTATTTCTTGGTCTGGTTTTCCTTCATCAGCAATGGATGAAGTGAAAATTATTTTAAAGGATTCTGTTAAGGAATATTATTTTTATCCCACAATTAAAGGAACTAATAATATGGTAATTAAACCATCTGAATTAAACCAGGTAAAAGAAGGAAATGCAAATATTCAAATTCAACGAACTGTAACATCCGCACTTCAAAATGGAAACGCAATAGGGGGCGAAATCTATTCGGAGTATTTATCGGTGCCAATTATTGTTAAAATTTTAAAATAATAAACTGTTAATTAGCTTAATATCAGATATTAAAGTAGTTTTTGTAAATTTAATAAATAATTATTTCAAATTTATTTGCTTCTAATTTTATTTTTTCATTAATTTTGTATTATTAATAACTAAAAAAATCAACATGAGAAAAATTACCTTTATTCTTATTGCAACGTTTATGAGTGTTGCAGTAATGGCACAAAGCGTTGTGAAATCTCCTACTTCAAGAGATTATTCAATGAAAGTAAAATCTACTAGCGTAACTGTTCAAAATTCTACTAAAGAAATAAATTCGGTTACTTTTTTAAAAGAAAGTTTTGAAAGTGCAACTTTTCCACCTGCTGGATGGTCAAAATTAAACCCAGATGGTGGTACAACTGGTTGGAGTCGTCAAACTGTAGGAACAACACCTGTACCAGGTTTTAATGGTGGAGAAATAACTGCACCAAATACTACATCCAATGGGGTTGATGGAGGAAATGCTGTAGCTTTTTGTACTTATAATTCAGGTGGTGAAGATTTTAATGATCAATGGTTGATTACACCACAAATGAGTGATGTACAGGCTACTGATACTCTTAAATTTTGGGCTATGCGTTTTTCAAAAATGTACGCTGACACCTTGCAAGTGCGTATCTCTACAACTGATGCTTCATCAGCTTCAAGTTTTTCGATTTTAGCGTTTGCATTAAATTTACCAGCAAATGATGGTGATTCTGTATGGACTTTGTATAAAGTACCAATTGGATCTTTGGTTCCCTCGGGATCAAATATCTATGTAGGTTTCAGAGAAGCTATTGTAAATCTTGATGCTAATGGCTCCGCTTTCAGTATTGATCTTGTAACATGGGGCGTTCTTCCTGCTATTGATGCTGCTGTAACAGAAGTTACTGTTCCTTCTCCTGCTTGTAACCTGACTAATAACGAAGAAATCCAAGTTGTAATTAAAAATGAAGGAACTACATCTATTTCTGCTGGCTTACCTGTATACTACCAAAGAGGGACTAATACACCTGTAACTGCGAATACCACTGCTGCAATTGCTCCCGATGCTAGTCTTACTTTCACTTTTAATAACGTTGATTTAAGTGCTCCTGGTTTAGATTCAATCAAAGCTTGGGTTGTTTTACCAAATGATGCTAATACAGCAAACGACGCTTCTGCATGGTTCTATACTTATAATGTACCTCCTTCAACTATTCCTTATACTCAAGATTTTGAAAGTCAATTAGGAATCTTAGGTTGGACAACTGTTGATGGTAATGCTGATGGTGCTTCTTGGTTTGTTGGTACATCAGCTGAATTAGCTCATGGTGGTGAAGGTTTAGCAGGTATTAGTTATAACCCAGACCGAGTAACTGCTTTAAATGACTGGTTTATTTCTACATGTATCAATATTGCTCCAGGTAATTATGCAATTACATATTGGTATCGCGTTCAAGATGCTCAATATCCTGAAAATTTAAAAGTTGCATGGGGAAATGCTCAAACTGCTGCGGGAATGACAACTGAAATAAACGATCATCCAGGTATTGCTAATGATACATACGCACAGGGGATTGGACATTTTACAGTAACTACTGCTGGTACATATTACTTTGGTTTCCATGCATATTCTGATGCTGACATGTATCGTCTTCTTATTGACGATATAAACATTGCTGTGGATACAAAAGTAGATGAAACTACATTAACTTCCAGAATTTATCCTAATCCTGCTACTAGCAACATCCGTATCGAATCAAACAGTGTTATCAAAATGGTTCGTATCGTAAATGTTTTAGGTCAAGAAGTATATAGTCAAGCTGCTGCTAACCGCGGTCTTGAAGTAAATGTTTCTAATTTGAACGATGGTGTATATTTTGTTACTATCGAAACTGCAAATGGAACTAAAACTTCAAAAATTAATATTATCAAATAATTTTAATTTTAAATAATTTTAAAAGCCCTGCAAAATTTGCAGGGCTTTTTTTTTGAAATTTGGTTGTAAACCTATTTTTTGTAATTTTACAAAAAATAAAAACTTATAAACATGGCAAAAGTATTAATAATCGGAGCCGGTGGCGTTGGTTCAGTAGTAGTTCATAAATGTGCATCCGTTCCCGAAGTGTTCACCGAAATAATGTTGGCAAGCAGAACAAAAGAAAAATGTGATAAAATTGCACAAAGCATTACGTATCGAAAAATTCAAACTGCAAAATTAGATGCAGATAATGTTCAGGAAACCATAACGTTAATACAATCTTATAAACCCGATTTAGTCATTAATGTTGCTTTACCTTATCAGGATTTGCCAATTATGGATGCTTGTTTGGCTACAAAGACAAATTATATGGATACGGCAAACTATGAACCTAAAGATGAAGCTAAATTTGAGTATAGTTGGCAATGGGCATATCAAGAACGTTTTAAAGAAGCGGGTATAATGGCTCTTTTGGGTTGTGGTTTCGACCCTGGTGTTACAAGTATTTTTACTGCTTATGCAGCAAAACATCAGTTTGATGAAATCCATTATTTAGATATTGTAGATTGCAATGCAGGAGATCACGGTAAAGCATTTGCTACAAACTTCAATCCCGAAATTAATATTCGCGAAATTACTCAAAATGGACGCTATTTTGAAAATGGGAAATGGGTTGAAACTAAACCGCTCGAAATTCACAAACCAATTGCCTACCCAAATATCGGCGATAAAGAATCATACGTTTTGTATCACGAAGAACTTGAATCACTAGTTAAAAACTTCCCAACGTTAAAACGTGCTCGTTTTTGGATGACATTTGGTCCGAAATACATTAATGCGTTAAATGTCCTTCAAGAAATTGGTATGACAAGCATTAAACCTATTTTATACGAAGGTAAAGAAATTGTGCCTCTTCAATTTTTAAAAGCCGTTTTACCCGAACCATCATCATTAGGCGAAAACTATCATGGACAAACTTCCATCGGTTGCCAAATTCGAGGTATAAAAGATGGTAAAGAAAAAACATATTTTATTTGGAACAATTGTCATCACGATGAAGTGTATAAAGAAATTGGAGCTCAAGCCGTTTCATATACTACAGGTGTTCCGGCTATGATAGGGGCAATGATGATTTTAACCGAAAAATGGAAAGGCACAGGAGTGTTTAATGTAGAAGAATTCAATCCTGATCCATTCCTCGAAGTAATGGGAAAATATGGTTTGCCATGGCACGAAGAAATCAATAAAGAATTACCTGTCGAAAAAAACTAATAATAACCATCATAAAATCATCAACTCAAAAATTATTTGGGTTGATGATTTTATTAATATTTTGAAACATGCCTATCGATTACAACGAAATTCCTTCACCATGTTTTATTTTAGATGAAACAGCTTTAAAATCAAATTTGCAAATTCTTGACCTTGTCCAACAAGAAGCAGGGGTTAAGATTATTTGTGCACTAAAAGGATTTGCTTTTTGGCATAGTTTTCCTCTCTTGAAACAATACTTATCGGGTGCAACAGCCAGTTCTCTGAATGAAGCTCGGCTAATATCCGAAGAGATGGGCATGAATGCTCATACCTATTGCCCAATTTTTTTAGAAGAAGAATTTAAAGATGTTTTAATCTATAGTAGTCATATTACTTTCAATTCTTTCTCTCAATGGGAGAAATATAAAATGCAAATGATCGAATTTCCTAAAAAAGTGAGTGTTGGTTTGCGTATTAATCCAGAGTATTCCGAAGTAGAAACCAATTTATATAATCCGGCTATTGCCGGTTCACGATTAGGAATAACTTTGGATCAATTCGGTAGTAGTTTACCTGAAGGCGTTGAAGGTTTGCATTTTCACACTTTATGTGAAAACGATTCGTACGTTTTAGAACGCACTTTAGCGGAAGTTGAAAAACGTTTCGGACATCTTATTAAACAATGCAAATGGTTTAATATGGGTGGTGGACATCATATAACACGCGAGGGTTATGATGTTGTGCATTTGGTTAATTTATTACGCTCATTCAAACAGAGATATCCCAATTTAGAAGAGGTTATTCTTGAACCGGGTGAAGCTGTTGGCTGGCAAACCGGTGTTTTGGTTTCCACAGTTCAGGATATTATTAATGCAAAAGGATTGAATGTAGCGATGCTTGACGTTTCATTTGCGTGCCATATGCCTGATTGTTTGGAAATGCCCTATAAACCTACTATTATCAATGCTACCGATGCTGTTGAAGGAAAACCTACATATAGAATGGGCGGTTCGTCATGTTTAGCGGGCGACTTTATGGGAATGGGCGATTATTCATTTGATGAACCTTTAGAACCTGGTGATAAAATTGTTTTCGACGACATGATTCACTACACTATGGTGAAAACCACATTTTTTAACGGTGTAAAACATCCATCAATTGGAATAATAAACGAAGACGGGGAATTTATTCTGTTAAAAGAATTTGGTTATGAAGATTATAAAAATAAATTATCGTGAAATATTTTATTATCCGCTACTAAAAACAGTTTATATCAATGTGAATTTTACGATATTCCAGTTTCTATTGCTGATTTTGGGTTAAATAAAAAAACTGCCGAAATAATTCAGCAGTTTTTTTTTGATTTTAAACTATATTGTTACTTACCTTTTTGAATACAAAGATTAAACAGAATTTCTATTTAACTTTTTCAACGATTGCTTTAAAAGCTTCTGGGTTATTCATTGCTAAATCGGCAAGAACCTTACGGTTAAGGTCGATATTTTCTTGATGAATTTTACCCATAAAAACTGAATAAGACAAACCGTATTGACGAACACCTGCGTTAATACGAGTAATCCAGAGTGCTCTGAAATTACGTTTCTTGGTTTTACGGTCGCGGTATGCATACTGTTGACCTTTTTCCCAGGTGTTTTTAGCTACAGTCCAAACGTTTTTACGGCGTCCGAAGTAACCTTTGGTAAGTTTTAGGATTTTTTTTCTGCGTGCTCTTGACGCAACATGATTTACTGATCTTGGCATAATTTATTCTCCATTTTTCTATTTTTTACTTCAGCGTTCCGCATTGGAAACTTAAAGGCTGTAAGTAAGGGTTAATGACTCCGATGATTAAATGTTAAGCATTAGTTTTACTTTTTTCATATCTGCTGGATCAACAATTGTTGAATAACCTAAGTTACGTTTACGTTTGTTTGATTTTTTAGTCAAGATATGACTATGGTAAGCGTGCTTACGCTTAACTTTACCTGTTCCTGTGAACGAAAAGCGTTTTTTCGCTGCGGATTTGGTTTTTACTTTTGGCATTTTACTGACTGTTTTTAGTTAATTTAATGATAGTTTAAAATCAATATTTTTATATTATTTTTTCGAAGGAGTAAGAATCATAATCATTCGTTTCCCTTCGAGTTTTGGCATTTGTTCGGGTTTGCCGTATTCGATACATGCTTCGGCAAATTTTAGAAGTATTATTTCACCTTGGTCTTTATAAACAATTGAACGACCTTTGAAGAATACATCTACTTTAATTTTATTTCCATCTTTTAAAAAGTTTATGGCATGATTTACTTTAAAATTAAAATCATGGTCATCGGTATTAGGACCGAGGCGAATTTCTTTAACCACAATTTTTGCAGCTTTTGATTTCATCTCTTTTTGTTTCTTTTTTTGTTCGTAAAGAAACTTTTGATAATCCATTATTTTACAAACGGGTGGATTAGCGGTGGGTGAAATTTCAACTAAATCGAGGTCTAAATTATTTGCCATGTCCAAGGCATCGCGTAAATTTACAATACCTGGTTCGATGTTATCTCCAACTATTCGGATAACTGGAGTTGTAATAAACTCGTTAATTCTGTGGGCAGCTTCTTTCTTGCTGGGAAAGTTTCGGTGCGTACCCGGTTTTCTAATTAATGCTGCTATGACTAAATCTCCTTTCTTTTAATGAATACTATGTTAATTGTTATCTGAAAGCAATGCTGCTATTTCGTTATTTATTTTGGTGGCAAATTCCTCCACAGTCATTGTGCCTATGTCTCCATCACCTTGTTTTCGAACTGAAATTGAATTTTCCAATTCTTCCTTTTCTCCAACAATAATCATAAATGGAATTTTCTTCATTTCGGCATCTCTAATTTTTCTTCCTGCTTTTTCATTTCGTTCATCAATTGTAGCTCGGATATCAAATTTGCGGAGCAAATGTAAGACTTTTTGTGCATAATCCGAATATTTTTCGCTAATAGGTAAAATTATTACTTGTTCGGGAGTTAACCAAAGAGGGAATTTACCAGCCGTATGTTCAATTAAAACAGCTACAAAGCGTTCCATAGAGCCAAATGGTGCTCGGTGAATCATAATTGGGCGATGTTTTTGATTGTCATTTCCTGTATATTCTAAATCGAATCGTTCCGGTAAATTATAATCTACCTGAATGGTTCCTAACTGCCATTTTCGTCCAATAGCATCTTTCACCATAAAGTCGAGTTTAGGACCATAGAAAGCTGCTTCACCTTCTACCACAATTGTTTTTAAACCTTTTTCGTTTGCCGCTTGAATAATAGCACTTTCCGATTTTTCCCAATTCTCATCAGAGCCAATGTACTTTTCTTTATTATTTGGATCGCGAAGCGAAATTTGCGTAATAAAATCTTTGAAATCTAAGGTTTTAAAAATGTATAAAACGATGTCAATTACTTTTTTAAATTCATCGAGCAATTGGTCGGGGCGACAGAAAATATGAGCATCATCTTGAGTAAACCCACGTACTCTTGTTAATCCGTGTAATTCACCACTTTGTTCATAACGATATACCGTTCCAAATTCGGCTAAACGAATAGGTAAGTCTTTATATGAGCGTGGTTTTGAAGAATAAATTTCGCAATGATGAGGACAATTCATGGGTTTTAAAAAGAATTCTTCTCCTTCAACAGGAGTTGTAATGGGCTGAAATGAATCTTTACCGTATTTTTGATAATGTCCAGAAGTTTTATATAATTCTACGTTACCAATATGAGGACAAATTACTTGTTCGTAGCCATATTCTTTTTGAACTTTCTTTAAAAAGTTTTCTAAGCGTTCGCGAAGGGCTGCCCCTTTGGGTAACCATAACGGTAATCCTGAGCCAACTTTTTGCGAAAATGTAAATAGTTCAAGTTCTTTTCCTAATTTCCGATGGTCGCGTTTTTTGGCTTCTTCAAGCATTATTAAATAATCGTCTAACTCTTTCTTTTTTGGAAATGTAATTCCATAAACACGGGTAAGTTGTTTGCGTTTTTCATCACCACGCCAGTAAGCACCAGCTATCGCTGTAAGTTTTATGGCTTTAATAAATGATGTATCGGGCAAATGTGGTCCGCGACATAAATCAATAAAATCACCGGTTTGATAAAATGAAATAGTTCCATCTTCGAGTTCATTTATAAGCTCGAGTTTATACTCATCATTTTTCTTTGTGAAATAGTCAATAGCTTCTTGTTTTGTTACTTGTTTGTAATTAAACGTTAGTTTTTGCGAAGCTAATTCCGACATTTTCTTTTCAATCTTTTCTAAATCATCGTTGGTTAACGTATGTTCAAGAAAATCAATGTCATAATAAAAACCATTTTCAATGTCTGGACCTATTCCAAATTTTACACCCGGAAACAATTGTTCAATAGCAGATGCCATTAAGTGTGCAGAAGAATGCCACATGGTAGCTTTTCCTTCAATATCATTCCATGTATATATTTTGATATGGGCATCTTCATTAATTGGTTTAAGCAAATCTTGAGTATTACCATTAACCCCTATTGCTAATGAGTTTCGTGCTAATCCTTCGCTTATCGACATGGCAATGTCCATTCCTGTAACACCTTTGGTTAATTGTTTTGTAGAATTATCGGGCAATGTTATTGTAATCATACTATATTATTTGTAAAAAGAGATGCAAAAGTACATTTTTTTTTAATATGTTTAGTTATTTATTTTACTTTAGTGGCTCTAAATTGATGTTTTTTGTTGATTTTTTTGCAATAATTTTTTTAGAAAAAAAATAATTTATTTAAAAAGTTTGGATTAGAAAAAAAAACTTGTAACTTTGCACTCCCAAAATTGAGATAAAAAGATTAAAAATAAAATAAATAGACAAGATGGCTAATCATAAATCAGCAATCAAACGTATCAGAGCAAACGATAAAAAACGTGATGAAAACCGCTATTATGCTAAAACAATGCGAAATGCATTAAAAAAAATACGTTCTACTAACGAAAAAGAAGAAGCAAAAGCTCAATTACCTAAAATGACTTCTTTAATTGACAAATTGGCTAAAAAACGTATTATTCACAAAAATAAAGCATCAAACCTTAAATCGGGTTTAATGAAAAAAATAAACAAACTGTAATTGTTTGTTCACCAATTCAAGCCTTCTCGCTTATATCGGGAAGGCTTTTTATTTTTAAATAATGAGCCTCGAAAATAGAGATACACTATTTGAACTTTATCAAACCTTAGGATTTGATTACAAAGAAATAAAAGAAGTAACTTTTGGTTCTGTTTATAATTTTGTTTCTCATCAAAAGCATCAATTCGGAGTTGCGTCAACACTAAATTTTCCAATTTCAGAAATTCCTAAAAAAATCAATTTTGATGATATTTCTCATCGTTCGTTACTTTTAGCATATTATAATTCCATTTTTAATGCCGAGTCTGATTTTAAAATTTCAACCGATTTAATTAAGGAAATGAAATTGAAAACAACTGAAAACGTTACAATGATTGGTTTTTTTCGACCGATAGTTCCTTGTTTTAAAAAAGCAGGAATTAATCCTGTTATTTTTGATGATTTTTACACTTTTCCTGAAGTGACAGAAAGTTCAAAAAAAGCTGAGCAGCTATACAAATCAGATGTATTAATTATTACCGCTACCTCCATCATTAATAATACTCTTTGCGAAGAAATTAGTCTTTTAAATTCAAAAGCAAGAATTTATATTTTAGGACCATCAGCTTTAATGATGCCTTATTTTAAAGATGAATTTGGTGTTGAACGTATTTTTGGGTCTATTATTATCGATAGTGAAGGAGTGAAGCAAAGCATTATCGCAGGGGGAGGAACTCCCTCGTTTTCAAAGTTTGTGAAAAAAGTTGTGTTTTGATTTTTTGACATTGTTGCTGATTTTTCAATAGTTTTAATTCGAAAAAATAGTATCACTATGTACCTCAGAGTACACACAGAGTTGCACGGTGTTTTTAATTTTCCACTGTGAAAAACAGTGCCTGCCAAAGACAGATAAACTGTTGCGAAGCAATTTGTACAACACTGTGTAACTCTTACAAAATGAGGGAAAAAATTACCAGTTGTGACCAGATTCGATAAGGTTCTGTAATATGTTCAGCGATTTGGTGTGAATCAAAATTTGTTAACACAAATGAATAGAAGAAATTTATTTTGGAGCGATACGCGACAAATATATCCCGATGCCTAAGTATAGTACGTTAGGAATCCAAACCGCTATAAATGGTGAGAGATTTCCATAGGTGGCGAAAACGGTGGTAATTTGCATAAAAAGTATATACGAGAAACTGATAAGCAACCCAACTAAAATATGAGCACCCATTCCTCGCCTTGTTTTTCTGCCGGCAACCGATAACCCAATTATAGTTAATATAACAGTTGCAAATGGATAAGAAATTCGTTTGTGTTTTTCAACTTCATAAAATTTTACATTTTCAGAACCTTTTGAATACTCTTTTTTAATATGCTCTCGAATTTGCCAATAGTTCATCGTTTCCATCACATCGCGAATAATGACTAAATCAGCAGGTACTAAGTTTAATGTAGTATCCATTTTGATGCCTGTTTCAATAAATTCATCCATTCCCAAAGCGTATCTTTTTACATAGTTGTTAAATGTCCACCTACTGCTGGTGCTATCCCATTGAAGTGACTGAGCTGCAATTTTATAGTTCATTTCGTTAAAAGACATTTTTTCGTATGTAAAATTATATCCCGTTTGGTTATCATTATCCCATTGTTCAACATAAACAAAAGTATCGGGTCCAATTTTAATATGAATATCTCTGTCTTTACTTTTAATTCGCTTACTAATATAAGTGTCTTTAAAATCGAGCATTTTTTGATTCGTGTAAGGGATTAAAAAATTTGAGAGATAGAAAGACATCCCCGCCAGAAAAATTGAGGCTACTATATAGGGAACTAGTAGTCTTCGATAGCTAATTCCACTTCCTAAAATAGCAATTATTTCGCTATCTCCCGCCATTTTTGAAGTGAAAAAAATGACCGCAATAAATGTAAATAATGGGCTAAATAAATTTACAAAATAGGGTATAAAATTCAAATAATATTCAAATAAAATAGCTGATAATGGTGCTTTTTTATCAATAAAATCTTGAATATTTTCCGATACATCAAAAATAATAACTATAATAATAAGCAGGGTTATTGCATAAAAGAAGGTGCTAAGAAACTTCTTTATTATGTATAAATCTATAAGTTTTATTTTGATTGGAATCTTCATTTTCATTATTCAATGGAAACGTCAAATACGTTGAGATATTTTTGGCAAAATTACACTTTTCCAGCTTGTAAAACTACCATTTATAATTTGTTTACGTGCTTCTTTTACTAACCAGAGGTAAAAATGCAGGTTATGTATGCTTCCAATCATGCCCCCCAATTGTTCATGCGAAGTAAAAAGATGTCGTAAATAAGCCTTTGAATATTGTTTGTCCGCAAAAAGATCGCTTTCGGCATCAATGGGCGAAAAATCATTTTTCCATTTTTCGTTTTTCATATTCATAATTCCATCTCGGGTAAAAATGGTGCCATTTCGACCATTTCGAGTTGGCATCACACAATCGAACATATCCACGCCCATTTCAATACAATCTAAAATATTTGCAGGTGTGCCAACTCCCATCAAATAGCGTGGTTTATCTTTGGGTAAAATTTGGCAAACAATTTCAGTCATTTCGTACATTAAATCGATGGGTTCGCCAACCGAGACACCTCCAATGGCGTTTCCCTCGCGATTCAAAGAAGCAATTTTTTCAGCCGAACGAACTCTTAAATCCTTATAAACACTTCCTTGAACTATAGGGAAAAGCGTTTGATTATATCCATATTTTGGTTCGGTGTCGTCAAAATGAGTACAACATCTATCTAACCATTTATGAGTGAGTTCCATTGATTTTTGGGCATATTGATGTTCGCACGGATATGGTGTACATTCGTCAAAAGCCATAATGATGTCGGCTCCAATAACTCGCTGAATATCCATTACTTTTTCGGGTGTAAACAAATGTTTCGAACCATCGATATGTGAATAAAAAAGCACACCATCGGCTGTAATTTTGCGGCGATGAGCTAGCGAAAAAACCTGAAAACCACCGCTGTCGGTCAACATTGGTCCATTCCATGCATTAAATTTTTGAATTCCACCAGCTTGTTCAATGATGTCGATGCCAGGTCGCAAATATAAATGATACGTATTGCCTAAAATAATTTCGGCTTTTATATGGTCGGTTAAATCTTTGGCATGAATTCCTTTCACTGAACCAACGGTTCCAACAGGCATAAATATCGGAGTTTCAATAGTGCCATGGTTGGTTTCAATAATACCTGCTCTGGCATTGCTTTTCGAGTCGTTTGCTGTAATGTTAAACTTCATCTGTTTTGTAATAATTGGCAAAGATACAATTTTTAGATTGAGAATCTCTTTTGAATTAAATGCTTTTATGATTTAATTTCCAAGAGATTTATTCTGTTATTATCGATGTTTTTTTATACACGAAGTCTTGTTAATAAAATAATACCCAATAGCATTTTCAACTTTAGCAATTTTATATTTTTGTTAATTGTAATTTTCCTAGGATACAAACAAAGATGCTTGATAAAATAACTAATCTCGATTTATACTCTATTGATGCCTTAATATTGTTCTTGTTTTTAGGATTGTTAATAATTCAATTGATTTATTATTGGGGAATGTTCAGAAAATTAGCTTTTTACAAAACAAAAAATGAAGTGGATTTCACTCCACCGGTTTCGGTAGTAGTGTGTGCTCATAATGAATTTCAAAATATTCAAGAGTTTATCCCCAAATTACTAGAACAAGATTATCCAAATTATGAAGTTATTTTAGTGAATGATGATTCGGATGATGATACAGAATTTCTTCTGATCGATATAAAAATCCGATATCCACATTTTAGAGTGGTGAAAACTGATAGGTCGGTAACATTTGTACGCGGTAAAAAATTCCCATTGTCAGTTGGAATTAAAATGGCAATGTATCCCATTGTTTTACTCACCGATGCCGATTGTTACCCCTCGAGTAACCAGTGGATAAAACAAATGGTTAAAGGATACAATAAAAAAGGGACTGAATTTGTTTTAGGTTATGGTAAGTACGAAAAACGAAAAGGTATGTTGAATAAATTGATTCGTTTCGATACAGTTCATACAGCAATTCAATATTTTTCGGCAGCTATTTCGGGCAGACCATACATGGGAGTTGGACGAAATTTATCATACACAAAAGATATTTTCATTCGCAACAAAGGATTAGTTTCACAATATAATGTACCCTATGGCGATGATGATTTATTTGTAAACAAATATGCTCGAAAAAAAAACACAGCTATTTCAATTTCTCCCGAATCGCACACTGTTTCATTGCCGCCAGAGACCTATAAATCGTGGTTTAAACAAAAAAAGAGACATCTTGCAGCCGGTAAATTGTATCGTTTTACTAGTAAATTCCGCACTGGAGTTTATGTTTCTTCTACGTTTTTCTTTTATCTTGTTTTTGTTATAGGCTTATATATCCTACGAAATGATTACTTTTGGCTATTAGTATTTTTAGGTATTTTTTTAATCAGACTTATATCTCAATTAATTATTTATCGAAAAGTACTCACTAAACTACAGGAAAAGGGAATTTGGGGCTTTGTTCCAATTTTCGATTTGCTTTTTTCAATACTTAATCCGCTTTGGGTGTTCTCAAATATAATTATTAAAAAGAATCAATGGAAGTAAAAATTACATTAACCGAAAAAGCACAACGCGACTATTTTTTAGTTCAAAAAGCTGTAAATGAGCAAGATCAGAAAGCGTATGCCGAATTGATGAATAACTATCGTGATTCATTGTATTTTATGTTGTTAAAAATGACTAACAGTCCGTACGATGCCGAAGATTTAACTATTGAGGCATTTGGAAAAGCATTTAAACGACTTGGACAATATACACCCGAATATGCATTTAGTACATGGTTATTTAAAATTGCCACCAATAATTGCATTGATTTTTTGCGAAAAAAACGAAAATATATTGTATCTTTAGATTCCCCTTTTGACTCTACAGACGATGATTATAAAATGGAAGTAGAGTGTTCGGAAATGGACCCAGAAGAAACGTATATGGAAAAACAGAAAGTGAAAATGATGCGGTCTATAGTCGAACGTTTAAAACCACATTATAAAACCTTAGTTGAACTTCGCTATTTTAAAGAATATTCCTACGAAGAAATTGCCGAAGAGTTAAATCTTCCATTAGGTACTGTTAAAGCACAACTTTTCAGAGCCAGAGATTTATTGTATAATATGATGAAAAATAAATCCGAAGCTATATAATTCCTTGCGAAAATAAATACTAATTATAATCTTTCTCGTTTAGTTTAAGAGTGCTT
>CAZFPO010000001.1:97688-100678 GCA_964521105.1 uncultured Lentimicrobiaceae bacterium
TCCTTGCGAAAATAAATACTAATTATAATCTTTCTCGTTTAGTTTAAGAGTGCTTTTTGATTAGACGAAATCGAAAATGATAATATTTTAAAATATTTATTTTTAAACTTTTTGTAACATTAACTATAAAATTACTAACTTTGTTTGTAATAATTTCACAAATAATTATAGTTTAAACTATTGTTTTGATAAGATATTGAAATTTTCGAGAGCTATTTTATAAACAAACGTTAGTGGTGTGCTACATGTTTAATCTGAAAGTATGTACTTTTATTTTATAAAAATATTTTTGTTATGAAAAATAAATTTCTATTTTTTGTTTTTATTGTGTTTTCATTAATTAACACAAATGCACAACCAGGTAGTTTTGATTATTCTTTTAATCCCAATCCAATTTTTCATTATAGTGCAGGTAGCTTAAATGATGTAGTATATGCTTCAGCTATTCAAAACGACAATAAAATTATTGTCGGAGGGAGTTTTACTTCATTTAATGGCGTAAACAGAAATAGAATTGTTCGTTTAACTGAAAATGAGTCAGTTGATGGAACATTTTCTATTGGTACTGGAGCCGACAACATAGTAAGAGCAATTTGTATTCAGTCGGATAATAAGGTATTAATAGGTGGGGATTTTAGTTTATATAATGGAAATCTTGCAGAAAAGATATGCCGGTTGAATACTAATGGAAGTTTTGATAATACATTTTCAATAGGTAGCGGTGCCAATAATAAAATTAGAGCCATAAAAGTGCAAAATGATGGGAAAATATTAGTGGGTGGTGATTTTACTTCGTTTAACGGAGTGGCTAAAAATAGATTGGTTCGACTGAATATTGATGGAAGTATTGATACGAGTTTTCACATTGGTTCGGGAGCCAATAATTATATAAGTAGTATAGCAATACAGTTTGACGGGAAAATACTTATAGGTGGTGATTTTACTTCATATACTGGGGTTGGTCGAAATAGAATAGCACGATTAAATAGTGATGGCAGTATAGATTTAAGTTTTAACCCAGGAACAGGAGCTAATCAATTTGTAACGACAATATCACTTCAGGGTGATGGGAAAATAATTGTTGGAGGAGCTTTTTATCATTTTAATAATTCAAATAAAGAATACGTTGTACGTCTTTTACCCAACGGAAGCATTGATAATTTGTTTAATGTTAATTGTATTGATAATTGTATTGGAATTTTTTCTTCTTCCGTTCAACATGATGGAAGGGTAATATTGGGAGGAATGTTTCTACAATTATTTAATTCACCAAACCCAACACCTCGTAATAATATTCTAAGAGTAAATAACGATGGAAGCTTTGATGATACTTTTGGTTACGGGAATGGATTAAATCCGAACAATGATAATGTTATTAATACAATATCAATAAAAGAAGATGTTTGTGTTTTTATAGGTGGGTATTTTTCCATGTATGAAACTTATTCTCGAAAGTATGTTGCCCGATTAGATTATAATGGGAAAATAACAGATGGAGAACCTTATAATTTTAATGGACCTAGTGGTTCTATTAATACTATGATGATTGATGGAAATGACAATATTTTTATTGGTGGGAGTTTTACAAAATATAATGATATAAATGAAGCTCATATAGTCAAACTAACTCCTGATGGTTTATTAAACATTGGATTTAATCCAAATACTAACAATGTTGTTCGTTCGATTGCTATTTTAAGTAATGATAAACTTATAATTGGTGGCAGTTTTACTTCAATTAGTTTAAAATCCAGAAACAAAATAGCCAGATTGCATCAAAATGGAAATTTAGATACTAATTTTAAAGTAGGAACTGGTTTTGATGGGGATGTATGGGAAATAAAAATACAAGAAGACCAAAAGATTTTAGCTGCCGGTGTATTCACTTTATATAATGACACATTACAAAATGGTATTACTCGCTTGCTTCCAAATGGAAACATCGACACTTCGTTTCATTCCGGAAATGGAGCTATTGGAGTCCGAGCAATTAATATTCAAAAAGATAAAAAAATTCTAATAGGAGGTAATTTTACGGAGTATAATAATATCCCGATTAATAGAATCGCTCGACTTAATATTGATGGGAGTTTGGATACAACCTTTAATGTAGGTTCCGGCTTTTCAATAATGGTTAATACTATTGAAATGCAGGATGATGGAAAAATTCTTGTTGGTGGTTCGTTTACTACTTTCAATGGATATCCCGCGAATAGGTTGGTACGCCTAAACTCAAATGGGTCGATAGATACGACATTTAATACCGGGAGTGGAGCAAGTGGTAATATAAATTCAATTAAAGTACTAAGCGATGGGAGTATCATTATTGGAGGAATTTTTACAACATTTAATGGTGCATCTTTTAATAGAATTGTATGCCTAAACAGTGATGGGAGTATAAATACAAGCTTCAATTTTGGTTCAGGAACATTTGGTTCAATAAATTGTATCTCCAATCAATCAAATGATAAAATTATCATTGGTGGATCTTTTAGTAAATATAACAATATTGATAAGCAAAACTTGTGTCGAATCCACAATAATATCATTAAAATTGATACAAATACCAGTACTCATCTTTGTAAAAATGAGCAAATCGCAATTAGTTATAATGCTTCTGGCAAATACTCGTATGGAAATTATTTTGTTTTGGAATTATCCGATTCATCGGGGTCTTTTAATAATCCAATAACTATCGATTCAACTTTATCTACCTATAATGGTGTGATATACGGCACAATTCCTAATTATATTCCCGATGGAAATTTATACCGTATGAGAATTCGTTCAACTAATCCAAGAGTTATTGGTTGTGTTTTTAATACCTCTTTTTCTGTTTCATCACCATCTTTTTCATCAATAACCGAAACTGTTTGCAATACTTATACTGCACCCGATGGTCAGGTTTATACTACTTCGGGAATCTATACTGCGATTTTAGAAAATTCGGTGGGTTGCGATAGTGTGATAACCATCAACTTAACTGTAAA
>CAZFPO010000002.1:0-3862 GCA_964521105.1 uncultured Lentimicrobiaceae bacterium
GATTAACAACAACAACCACTTATACCCGTTGGGCAAAAGATGGTTTATGTAATACTTCGTTTACTCAATCAACTGGCACATGGGTAGTTACAGTCGAACTGGATCCAGTTGCACCGACAGCCACTAAATTGCCCAATGTTGCTTCGGTTTGTGCAGGTCAAACACTTACATTATCTGGAGTTACTGATAATGGAGGTGGAACTGGAACTTGTAATATCGAATACAGGTATAGTACAAATAATGGAAGTTCATGGTCTGCATGGTCAACCTCAGCTGCTACTTTTGCTGCTGTTGCTGGTGCAAATAACTTAATTGAAATTCGTATGAATTGTAATGGAAATGGTTGTGATATTTCTTCTTCATCACAATATTCTTGGGATGTTCAAGCTCAGCCAACTGCCAAAACTATCACAAAGAACCCTGACCAAATTGGTGTATGTGCAGGGGCAGATGTTTCCGCAACATTTAGTAGTGGCTCTGGTGGAATTGCATCAACAGATGTTTATGAATATAGTTTAAATACGGGTAGTTCATGGGCAACATACACTCCTGCATCTAATATTTCAACTATTACAGCAGGAGCCGACCAAATCCAAATACGTACTCGAAGAGAATCTTCTGGAACGGGTTGTTCTAATTCAGCATATAACACAGTTACATGGACTGTTTATGAACTTCCATCTTTAGTCATTAAAGAACGTTGTATTACTGGAATGAGAACACTTGAACTTGGAGGAAACGGAGGGTCAACAGTTTATAATAATTATCAAAAACTGGGAGATTTGCCACAAGTAAGCAATGTATATACAGTATCTCTTGATTCGGTTTCAAATTTCAGAGTGAAAGATAATAACGAATGTTGGTCACCTTATGTTACTTACACAGCACCAACTATTCCAACCGAAATTTCCAGTACTGGCACTTCTGGTATTTGTTTAATAAGAGGTGAAAATACTTGGTCGCATGTTATTGACATTACTAATGATGTTTTAGTATCCATTCAAGATAATGGAAATGACCTCGGATTGATTAATGCAAATGTATATGTTAGTGGCTCCACAACTCAGTTTAATAATACCTATTATTTAAGAAGAAACTACTTAATAGATGTTGAACAACAACCAACTACTCCAGTAACTATTCGTTTGTATTATTCTGATTCTGAGTTTAATCAATTAGTTTCGGCTTCAACTACTAACATTAATAATCAAGACGATGTTTCGAGTGCTAATGACTTAAGAGTAACAAAATATCACAACGGTAATGGCACAATGGATAACAGTTATGCAAATAATGACTTTACGTGTGCTCCTTGTTTTACTGTTCTTGCTCCTGTTGGAAACGGTGCTTCTTATGGGTCAAATTATATTGATGTTCAGGTAAATAGTTTTAGCGAACTATGGTTGCATGGTGGCTCTAACGAATCATCTTGGTTGCCTGTTGAGTTATTGTCTTTTGACGCAATTTGTAAAGGTAATAATACATTAATCAGATGGATTACTGCAAGCGAACGTAACAATAATTATTTCACAATTGAAAGAAGCGTAGATGGCTTGAATTTCAGTGAAATTGCCAGAATTAATGGTTCAGGCAATAGTAATTCTATAATGGAGTATTCTGTTATTGATGATAAAAAACCTGAAGGATTAGTTTATTACCGATTAACTCAAACCGATTTTGATGGAAAAAATACTATTTATAATACGAAAGTTGTAAATTGTAGTAATTCGCAAGAACTTGTAATAGTTCCGAATCCATTCAAAGACAATATTACAATTCAAGGAGTTGTAGATGAAAATTGTATAATCGAAATTTACAACTCTGTTGGAGATAAGGTTTATGCCGAGAATTCATTAATTCAAGGAAATAAAGTTATTCAATTAGATTTCTTGAAACCTGGTATGTATATGGTAAGAGTTACAGAAAAATCAGGTAATATTCATTCCTTTAAAATGGTTAAAAACTAAAGTCATTAAATAAAAATGAAAAAGGACTCGATAAATCGAGTCCTTTTCTTTTTACAAACCCAGCGTCAGCAATAGTATCGATTAAATTATTTCTACATCTATTAGTTCGGCTTTTTCAAATCTCCTCGGAGGAGGACTTTCCGAAAATCCTTATTAGTTGTCATTCTGCTAGAACACAAGAATTTCCCTAAATTCCAATTTCAATTTGGAACATCACATTCCATGTATTCTTTGGAATCAATATAATTGAATGAGACTTTTGTTCAATGCGAGCTACATTGAACTGCAACTTGGTTTTATGCTGTATAATATACTTATTTAAGCCAAGCATAAATATTTGTCGGTCGGGTTCAACATCTTTCAATATTGAATACGGTTTAGTGAATGAATACCTTCCAGCAATTTCAAAATTGTTTTTAAAACAATAACTAATTTGTTGATTAATTCCCTCGCCAACGAATAAAAATCTATTCACATTGTCAACATCGATAACAAATGGATTCTTGACATCTCGTTTAGCATATTCCGTTTCAAAAGCCCAACCATTATATTTCAGAATCATATCTGCATAAAAAGTATTTATATTTCGTTGTCCAATAAAGTAATGCCCTCTCTGTCCTTCAGTTCGGATTGCACCTTCATTCTTAGCCCAAGTTGCCGCAATTGATAATTTAGGTTTTGGTTCTCGCAACAAATCGCCCTCAAAGTAATCACCTTTATCCTTGAATTTGCCAAATGGCAACACCTCTACCCTACCCGTATAGCAAAGACCCTTATCAGTTGTTGAAATATTTCGTCCTTCACCCGAAGAAATTGCACCTTTAACGTTAACAATTAGCTTTTTAACTGGCATAGTGTAGTATAAAAATGCCCCAAAATCCCTATCGAGGGTAAAAATATTATTCACGATTGAACGGTCGGCAAACTGCTGGGAGCCACTTGAAATTACTCTTTGTCGGTTACCTGGGAGTTTTCCTTGTCCAAAACCAAAATACAAATGATGATTAACATGATAATGAATTAAAGCATCTCTCACTATGTTTGGTCTATGTGAGCCGTCCCAGTCCTGATCACTAAGCGAAAATGCTAATTGCAAATAATAGGTTAATTTTGGATTTAAAACAAAGCCATCAAATCGTAATCTTAATCGACGAACAGTGGCTTCAACCGAAGAAATTTCAAAATCATCATCGGTAGTAATACCAGCTCGGTTCTGCATTCTGAATCGAAGATTCATAAAAAACATCGAATCGGGTGCTTGAAACCCAATTCCATCATGAAAATCGATGTATGCACGTTCGTCGGTTTCTTTTTGCGATTTTGCAGAGCAAATGATTAGGAATATAAATCCAAAAAACAAAATTTGCCTTAAAATTTTCATATCCATTATTTTGGAGCGAATATATTAAATTAAAACTAAGTTTTTATTAATCCTGTATGAAATTTAACTATTACTTAATATTTGCTTAATTCAAAAAAGACATTTTGAAGTTTTCGGTGCTATTATTAATATTTTAATTGAAAGAGTTGCACTATGTTTCACAGAGTACACACAGTGTTTTACTGTGTTTTTTTTAACTGTGCAACATTAAGCCTGCCATAGGCAAATAAACTATTTATCAGCCATTTGTTTAACACAGTGTAATTATAAACATGAGTTCTACTTTAAACAAAAGATTCTGCCACAAAGCCACTAAGACACATAGGTTCACTAAATATTATTCGTGAATTAGTGGCTACTTTTATAAATAATCGTTGTTGTTTATTAAACACATAGACACATAGGAATTCATTTTTTTAACACATAGGCACATAGAAATTTTATTCGTGAATTGGCTACTTTTATAAATAATCGTTGTTGTTTTTAAACACATAGACACATAGAAACTCATTTT
>CAZFPO010000002.1:3962-22037 GCA_964521105.1 uncultured Lentimicrobiaceae bacterium
TTTTATAAATAATCGTTGTTGTTTTTAAACACATAGACACATAGAAACTCATTTTGGGGAACGAAAGTTACACTATGTTTCACAGAGTACACACAGTGTTTCACTGAGTTTTTTCTTTGTCTTACACTGTGCAACACTGTGACCATTGCGTAGCAATCTGTGTAACACTGTGTAAATAAAATTTCTTGCCACGAAGGCTCAAAGTCCACCAAGGCGGATAAATTTATCAGCCGTGGCTGGACACTAAGATTCACTAAGTTTTTTAAAACACATAGGCACATAGAAACTCATTTCCGGGGAACGAAAGTTACACTATGTTTCACAGAGTACACACAGAGTTTCACTGTGTATATTTGCGGTTAGTTGTTTCGTAGTTGGTTTTTATTTAAACATAATTTATCCTATTTATCAGTGTAGAAAAACTAAAAAAATACAACCTCAAAGTAAAAAAAAATCATTTTGTATAAATTATGACAACACTTATGCAAAGAGTTGCCTTTATAAAGCCTATTTTACTATTTTTGTATTTACAATCAATGACATTTATTTTATTATGAAAACAATTTCGTTTGTACGACATGCAAAAGCCTCATCCGATGCAAAATATAAACGTGATTTCGACAGAGAAATTAATGAACGCGGTATCGAAAAAACTAATTTCCTAACTCAAATTATTAAACTTAAACAAATTAAACCCGAGTTAATAATTTGTAGTCCTTCGATTAGAACAACACAAACAGCTCAACTAATTATACAGACATTAAATTGGACAAAAACTCAAATAATTTACGATGAATTGCTATATAGTGGAAATTATCAAAACTATTTAAATGCAATTTACTCAATTGATGACCAAATAAATTCGGTGATGATTATTGGACACAATCCTTCCATTTCGGAAGCTGCGTTTGAACTATACAATAAAGCAGAAATAATGAAAACATCTCAAATTTGCCATTTCGAGATTGAAACCAAAAAATGGTCAGAAATTTCAAAATCTCAAATAAAATCATGGTTTACTATTAATCCAAAATCCTCAGAATCAGCACATGAATAATTCAATACCACTACTAAATCGCGAGTTAAGCTGGTTGCAATTTAACGAAAGAGTATTGCAAGAAGCAGCCGATTGTCGTAACCCATTAATTGAGCGAATTAAATTTTTAGGAATTTATTCAAATAACTTAGATGAGTTTTTTAGAGTTCGAGTAGCGACTATCAAACGCCTTGTTTCGCTAAAAAAAACAAGTAATGATTATTTGAATTTCAATCCACAAACCACCTTAGAACAGATTTACGAAACCGACAAACGATATCAAAAATCATTTTTAAATGTTTATCGAAAGCTATTAAAAGAGCTTCACCAAGAAAATATCTTTATAAAAAATGAAAAGCAACTAAATGCTGAACAAGGGAAATTTGTAAAAGACTTTTTTCAAAAAAACGTTCGACCGTATTTATTTCCAATAATGCTCAAGCGTTTTAAAGATGTAAGCAGTATAAAGGATACATCAATATATTTAGCTATTCACATGTTCGATCGTAAGAATAAATTAATAGAAGACTTTGCATTTTTAGAAATACCTGTAGATACCATTTCGCGTTTTTTAATTTTGCCGCAGGAAGGAGAGCATAAATACATTATGCTTATGGACGATGTAATAAGGTATTGTTTAGTTGACATCTTTTCAAATTTTAATTATACAAATTATACTGCCTATACTTTTAAAATAACTCGAGATTCTGAATTGGATTTAGATAACGATACTTCAAAAAGCTTTATAGAACTCATTTCCGAAAGTTTAAAAAAACGAAAAAAAGGGGCTCCCGTCCGTTTAGTTTATGATAAGTATATGCCCGAAAATTTGTTAAAAAAAATTGCTATACTGCTTAACTTGCATAAGCCCGAATCACTTGTTGCTAGTGGCAGATATCATAACTTTAAAGATTTTATGGAATTTACAAATGTTGGTTCAAAAGATTTAGAATTTGAGCCAATGCCACCCATGCCCCACCCCGAATTTGTCAATCAAAAAAGTATTTTTAATGTTTTAAATCAAAAAGATGTTCTCCTTTTTACTCCATATCACTCATTCCAGCACATCGTTGATATGCTTCGCGAAGCCTCAATTGACCCAAATGTAACATCAATAAAAATGACTATTTACCGGGTTGCAAAGCATTCAAATGTAATAAATGCACTCATTAATGCCTCCCGAAACGGTAAAGATGTTACTGTTTTTATGGAACTCCAAGCACGTTTTAACGAAGAACAAAACATCTATTGGACTCAAAAATTGCAAGAAGCTGGTGTGAAAATTCTTTCGGGAATACCTGGATTTAAAGTTCATGCAAAATTAATCATCATAAAACGTATTGAGAATAAAACTCGAAAAACATACGCTAATATCGGAACAGGTAACTTTAATGAAATTACATCTCAAGTTTTTACAGATGTTGCACTATTAACATCACACCCATTAATTTGCTCGGAAGTGGATAGAGTTTTTAGTTTATTTGAAACCTATTATCGCCCGCAAACTTTCAAAAAACTAATCGTTGCTCCTTTTTCCATGCGTAGTTTTGTTATAAACTTATTAAACATTGAAATACATAATGCAAAAAAAGGAAAACCTGCTTGGGCTATAATTAAGTTAAACAATTTGGTTGATATTATTACCGTTCAAAAACTTTATCAAGCATCGCAAGCAGGCGTTAAAATTAAACTCATCGTTCGTGGTATTTGCGTTATAAAATGTGGTGTACCAGGACTAAGTGAAAACATTGAAGCAGTGAGTATTTTGGATAGATTTTTAGAACATGCTCGGGTTTTTTGTTTTTGCAATAATGGTAAAGAAGATGTATACATTTCATCAGCCGATTGGATGATACGAAATTTTGATAACCGTTTTGAAATTGCCTGTCCAATATTAGATCAATCTTTAAAAGAAGATATAAAAAAATTACTTCAAATAAACTTAACCGATAATCAAAAAAGCAGAATTTTAAGCGATAAATACAATAATTGTTACAAGCAATCAAATGATGAAGAACCAATTAGACTGCAGTATGCACTTTATAATTATCTAAAATCCAAAACACAAGAATAAAAAAAACAATAAAATAGCAAAAATGAAAAAGATTATTTTTTCTTACATAACAATTTTGACATTTATCTATCAACTATCGGCTCAAACCGTTGGTCGTTCTGACACATTAGATGTTTTACATTACGACATACACCTTCAAATTACTGATTTTACCGATAAATCAATATCGGGTAATACAATTTTAACGATTACTCCACGGATGAATTCGATACATGTGGTTAATTTAGATTTACTCGCATTACAAATAGATTCAATATTAATTGATGGAACAAAAACCACTAATTTTTCATATAACGACACACTTATTCGAATCACATTGGGCAATTCAATTAATATTAATGACACGATTCGAACCAACATTTATTATCACGGCAATCCGGTAAAAGACCCTTCCGATTGGGGCGGGTTTTATTTTTCAGGAGAATATGCATTTAATCTTGGAGTAGGATTTCAGGATGTTCCACATAACTATGGCAGAGTTTGGTTTCCTTGCATAGATGAATTTAAAGACCGTGCAACTTACGATTGCTTTATAACCACAAAAACCAATCATAAGGCAGTTTGTGGTGGCACATTATTAGAAACAATACAATCATCAGATACAACTAAAACATACCATTGGCGTTTACAACAAACCATTCCAACCTATTTAGCATCGGTGGCTGTGGGTGATTATGTAAAGGTAGAAATTCCATCTACAATTAACAATGTGCCTATTCAATTTTACACTACTCCTTCTTCTGCATCTCAAGTTATTCCTAGTTTGGCTAATATTGACACAATAGCTAAAATATTTATTTATCGATTTGGTCCCTATTTATGGGATAGAATTGGGTATGTGGGCGTTTCATTTAATTCAGGAGCGATGGAACATGCCACAAACATTGCTTATCCAACGTTTGCCCTAACTGGCAATAATACATACGAGGATTTATACGCTCATGAGCTTTCGCATCACTGGTTTGGCGATTTAATAACGTGCGAAAAAGCCGAAGAGATGTGGATAAACGAAGGTTTTGCACGTTATTCGGAAGCAATATTCAAAGAAATTCTTTACCCCAACTTCAACCCACTTTTAGATGGTTATAAAAGCGAAATCCGCGACCTCCAACACAAAGTTCTTCGCTTTGCTCATCGCGATGATGGTGATTATTATGCCATTGCAAATGTAGATATTTCTGTTACATACGGTACCACCTCTTATGATAAAGGAGCTTTGTTTATTCATACCTTAAGGCGATATATGGGCGATGATAAGTTTTTTAGTTCAGTAAAACATGTTTTGGACATTTATAAATTCAAACCAATTTCGTCCGAAATATTTAGAGATGAAATGAGCAATTATTCTGGAATTAACTTAAACGATTTTTTTGATGCCTGGGTATTTCAACCTGGTTTTTTACATTTCAATGTTGATTCTTTGGTAATAGCTAATTCATCAAACAACACATACAAATATACTATTAAACAACAATTACACAAAGCTTTAACTTTTGGTAATTCAAACAAAGTAGAGGTGCAATTTTTTGGACAACAATGGCAAAAGTATACCGATACAATATATTTCTCGGGCGAATTTGGCACAAAAAACGTTCAATTACCATTTACACCGGTATACTACACCGTTGATTTTGACGAAAACATGGCTGATGCCGTGAGTGATTACAATTTAATTTTAAATTCGGTTCAAAGTAATTCTATGCCAAATGCTTTTTTATCGTTAAATGTAACCGAGATAGCCGATTCGGCATTAGTTCGTGTAGAGCATCATTGGGTAGCTCCAAATTCTTCGGCTCTCCCCTCGCCTTCAATCATGCGTTTATCACCAAACAGATACTGGCGAATTGATGGTATTTTTCCATCAATTTTTGATGCAAAGCTAATTTTTAGCTATAACTCTTCTGCCGATTTAGACCAAGAATTTATTAATAGTACTTCACTCGATTCAGTTTGTATCGCATATCGCAGAAATAATAACGACACTTGGAGATTAGTTCCTTTTACAAGAATTGGTGCTAGCACGGGTATTATCAGGGTTGACCATTTTTTACCTGGTGAATATGCGCTTGCTGTTGGCGATATTCATCAAATTAAAATTGATGAAAACAAAACAAATAATTCCATACATATCTATCCTAATCCGGCAAATTCAAAATTATTTATCGACAATGTAAACAGAAATAATATAGAATTTTCAATTATCGATTCAAATGGTAAAAAATGTATCAACGGATTATTAAACCAACAAAATAATTCAATTAACATTCAGTCTCTTAAGAATGGATATTATGCGATTGAATTTTATTCAAAAGAAATAAAAATTAAAACTGAAAAATTTATCAAGCAATAAAAAAAGGTGGAAAATTTTCCACCTTTTTTTGCTATCTTAATAGCGTTACCGTTCCATGAAAAGGTTTTAATGTTTTTACAGGTGTTGTAAACACATAATAATAAGTACCTTCGGCAAAACCTTTCCCGTCCCAATCGTTTTTATAATTTTCACTTTTATATACTAACCTACCCCAACGGTTATATATTTTTAATACACAGTTTTCGAGCAAATCAATTCCATCAATTACAAAGAAATCGTTTGTTCCATCTTGGTTTGGAGTAAACACATTAGGAATGATAATATCTACAATTACCGTATAATTATGAGTAAACGAATTAGTACAACCATATTGTGTTTGAACCGTATGAGTAACTGGATAAATTCCACTTTGGGTAAAAGTATGGGTTGTGGTAGGAGTTGTAACTGAAGCATTATTTCCATCGCCAAAATCCCAAGTCCAGGTAGCTGGTGAAGTTGTATAAGACGATGAAAAAGTTATTGGAATTTCAATAAAACCAATTTCAGGATCAATGGTAAAATCGACATTCGGAATTGGATATACCGTAATATAATTAGGCAAAGCAGAAGTAGCGGAACAGCCATTTGTGTCGGTGATCGTTAAAGAGGCATTATATTGTCCGGGCATAACAAAAGTAAAACTAGGACTGGCATCAGTAGATGTAAATCCCACACCTAAATTCCAACTATACGATTGAGCTGGTGGCGACGACTGCGCAGTAAAAACTGATGTAACCGGAGTACATCCATTGGTTGGTGTAGCTGTATACGAAATTATTGGATTAGGATTAACAACAATTGTAGTAGAATCGTTAGCAGGGCTACAAGTAGTTAAAATATTGTTTAACATCATTTTATCAACAATCGATACCGATACATTGTATGTGCCTGCAGTATTCCATGTAACATTGTGTGGTCCTGGTCCAGTTGCGGTTGAAGGAGTTCCACCTTCAAAATTCCATTGAAAAACAGCATTTGACGAGTAAGCACTTTGATTATTTAAACTTACAGTTCTACTACTATTTACACAAATCTTTGGTAAATTAGAAATTTGAGGAGTTGGTGTTTGACATGCTAGTACATCAATTTCAATAGTAACTTCTGCTGAACACGAATCAATCCCGTTTGTAATCCATGCAGTATAAGTAGTAGTTTGTGTTGGTGAAACGGTTAACGTATCCCCTCCTGCTGGATTATGTTGCCAATATATAGAAGCATCAATTGGAGTCGTTATGATAATATTATCTAATCCCCAGTTATCGTATAAGGCTCCCGATGAACCATCTTGATTCCATCTAAATTTTGTAGAATTAGAGTATCCATCTGGAGGTATTGGAAAAATATAATTTGCCCATGATGTAAAAGGAGTTGCCGTATTAGCGTTAACAAATTCTCCATCTGTGCCTGGGTTTACAACGGTAATATAACCCATAGGGTGAAAATATGCAAAACTAATCCAAGTAGTACCATTATTTAGCGAATACTCTAACGCCACTCCTTCTTGTGGTTCATCAGGTCCTTCGCAAGGAGCATCAACACCCTGCATCGAAAATTTTAAATCGAAGGATATCCAACCACCATTGTGCACATCAAATGCTTGTGAAGTTAGCCTCCGTGGGTGTGGAGAAGCATCACCCATCCATAAAAACGTAGTACCATCTAATGATGGAGCAGCACAAGGTGGATTAGTAAAAGTGGCTGCAGTAGTAGCATCCCATCCTGTACCAACAGAGCCCGCGTTAAAATTATTATTTAATGGGATATTGTTCAATGTGCCACCAGCCGCTATGGTTACAGATTCACCAGGGTTAATTAAGTAATCCGATGCAGTTGCTGTTAAGTTGCATTCAACAGAGTTTATTTGCGGCAATAAATCATACTCAACAAATAACATGGGTTTATTGTCAATATTTGCATCATTATGAGCACAAAAATGAACCTCATCAGCATTTAAACGTGGCCAAGTACCATTTGATTCTGCCGAAGCTGTTTTAACGGCATACCAGTTTGCCGAAGTGGTAACTCGATGTGTTATTACAGTATTATAAACAAACATGTCGTGCCACTCAGTTGTTCCAACAGCCGTATTTGTCCATTCTCTATAGGCAACCATGTCATGTCCTTCTCGGTATAACAATGTTCCAGTGGTAGTAGCGGGTTCATGCCCAGCTGGACCATACGCCACCCAAAACTGACCTGTATTAGTATAACACGATGATAAACGGAGTGAATGGTTAAACACAAAATTTCCAGCTGGTATAGAACTGATATTAAATTGAGCATATCCTCGCAATTTATCATAATTAGTAGCAGGCAACATTCCCGCTGAAATGGTTCCACCAGTTTTCATATTATTATTCTGGTTAATCGTGTAGTTTGCTCCTAATAATCCACCCGACACCTCAACATATCCACTACCAGTAGCATAAATTTCTACACTTGGGTCTATTGTAATTGGAAAAACTCTCTCATTTGATTTTAGCCATGATATTGGAACTCTTAATGTTAAAGTACCCAAACCGTTAGAAGTGTTTTTCCATTTATACTCATACTCTTCATTTTGATTTGCATCAAACATTATTGGAGGTGTAATTCTAAAAACAAATTCATGATTTTGATTATAAAATGTTATTCCATTTTTAGTTATAAAATTATTTTTATTTCCATAAGTTGTACAATTTTCGGGATAACTAACTACAATATCGTACTCCAAATATGAATCGTTTGGAGCATTTTGAATAAACGAGCATAATGAATTTAAAATTAAATGAAACGAAAAGGCATCGTTTCCAATGCCTACATATTCATTTAAACCACTATAAACATTCTCGTAATAAACCTCGCTATTACTCGCTTTCGAAACCTGCTTTAATTGCCTTTGTTGATAAAAATTTGTTTCCCCATTATTATCAACAATTTTAAGTCCTTGTGGCAAAAAAGAAACATTTTTAGCATCAAACTCTATTTGAGTTTTTCCATTGCTCGTCTGAGGAATTAAAACTTTTCCATTCATTTCGGAACACTCAAAAGCGTAGCCTTGTTGATTGCTGAGTTTTAAAATTGGGATAATTGGCAACCATCTTCCATCTTTAAAATAATTAACCGGAGATGAAAAAATTTGTGCTCCATAACGACCATTTGAAAGTTTATAATGATATGACCATTTATCTCTACGACTCTTATCTTCAATTGTTGAAGTTAATTTTTTTTCAATGTCACTATTTACATTTAGAGTTGACTCAAGCATAAATGAATTATCAACATTTACAATATCTCCCTTCGGCTCATTATTAAGTGTTGCAGGAGTTTGAGCCTTAATAAATTCTAAATTAAAAAAATGAATTAAAATAATGGGTAAAATACATAAAAACTTCCTTTTCATAATGTGTGTGTTTGAAAAAAATTCATTTTGGTTTATAAAGGGATAACAAAAAAAGCTTTTTAGTTGCCCTTAATCGAAGCAAATTTATACAATAATTTAATTTTTTCGTTAAAGCACTGCTAATAAATGAGTTTTATGTGAAATTTTATTGTCAGAGTTTATAATTTATTACAAAAAAAGAGGCTGACAATAGCCAGCCTCTTCTTATTAAAGAATTCTAATTAAATTTTAATGAATAGTCATCTTACGTGTGAGTTTCTTATCATTAAACTCTAACGTGTAGTAATACATTCCAGGAGCATACCCCGAAACATTCAAAATAAACTGATGATTTCCAGTAGCTTTTTGTAGTTCTTCTACCCAAAGCACTTGACCTAGAATATCGGTAACTTTAAATATTACTTTACCCGAAGTTGGTAAATGATATTTAATAGTGGTTTGCTCATCAGCTGGATTAGGAATATTTTGTTCAAGCGTTAACGCATCACTTTCATACTTACTAATACCTATTCCTGATTGATATCCAACTACATTTTTACATGTTTGATTGTTTGATGCTAATACATCATTAGGGAATAAGGTATACGCACATAAGCTGTGAGTACGTTGAGCTGGTGCTAAGTATGTTCCAGCAAAAGTATATATTACTTCTTCTCCTGGATTTAATGTTCCAGTGAATGTTTCAAGTACTTCGGCACTAGTTGCTGGTTTAAATGCAACAGGAATATTTGAAACAACAGTATTGCCAAAGTTTTTAATTTTTACTTTTACAACTACTTCCGTTTCGTATGCTACTGAATCTTGAGGATAACTAACTGGCTCTACAATTTGAGTTACACCAACATCTGGTAATTTCTTAGATAAATTAATGTCGTCAATTGCAATATTTCCATTTGTACTATTGCGTACTGCATTAAATCTAATTTTGAAATTACGCTCAGGTAAATTATTCAAATTATACGTTTTTTGAATCCAAGCACTTGTTTGAGAAATTTGTTGCTGACCAACAACTGAATCTATCACAACCCAATTATTACCCGAACCATATTCAACATACAATTTGCCCATACCTGCTCCAAACATGTGAACCCAATATGACATTTCGTTTTCTTGTCCTGGAATTCTGCTAAAATTGTAGCATTGCGATACAAATTGAGCTTTATCTCCAGTAGAGCCATAACCCGAATAAGCATACATATATTTACCTGTTGCAGCTCCGGTTGTATGGTCATTTAATGGTCCAGAACTAGCTCCATCTAACGTTTGTCCCATAGCTGCAATCCATCGGTATTTATTTGTAGCAGCAGTAGTTGAGAATTGCTCCCAATTGTTTGGATAAGGACCTTCGCCAGGACTGAATGTTTCAAAACTTTCAGTAATTGGAATGTTTGCAAGAATATCAGAAATTCTAATTGTATCACTTAAAATTGTATCGTTAGCAAAGTTTCCATCACCAGGTAAATAAACAAACGCTTTAATTAAATAGTTACCAGCGGTTGAGAAATTTGCAGTTGATGTAAACACAACATCTAACGTACCGTTTGGAACAATTGAATCGTTTGTAATAACCGATTGATATACTGCTGGTTGATTTACCGAAACAATAGCACCAACTGTAAGATTATTAAGCGACATATTTAAACTTTGAGTTCCAAGATTAGTTAAACGCACAATGATTGATTCGTTGTTGTTAGGACAAGAAGTATTTGTAGGATTAACAACCAATAATGGCTTAATATCATACAAAGGCAAAGCATTAATCTGAGTTCTTAGGGTATCATTAGCTTGAACTAAATCACCTGTCATATTAACAATAGCTGTAAAGTAGTTCATTGATGGAACCAGATTAACGGTTTGAATAACAACATCCTCACTTTGGAATGAAGCTAAGCTACCTGTCCAAGCATACGTTGTTTCAGTACCATTATGAATTAATTTAATATTAGCTGCTGTAATAGCTGTTGTACCTGTGTTCATTAATTTAACAGTAATTGGTGTTGATGTGCCTTCGTTCGATTGAATATCATTTGGTGATACAAAACCAACTAAAGCCGCATCAACAGAAACTGGATTTGCAATATAAACCATATAATCTTCTACTTCACCATAACTAAATGTACCACAAGCAGGTGCATCTGTTCCCTCTTTTGCCACAACTCTCATACGAGTATATCCAAGTGCAGCGGAATCAGGAAGAGTTATTGTTCCATTAACTGACAATTGAGCGTAAGTTAATGTGGAACCACTACTCGTTGATCCAACTAACATAGTTTCGTATGATTGGAAAGAAGCATTTTTGTTATAATCAAGATAAACATTGTATGTAGTATTATATGCAGTAGATCCTTTAATTATAGTGGTTGCTTTAAATGGATAAGGAGCTCCTTTAACCATATAAATAGCTGGTACAGTTTGAGTAAAATTACTATACGAATTTATTGCGGTAGGATTATTATACAACGGACTTGGGAATCCATTATAAATATTTGACATAGTAACGTTTCCAATATCTTCGTATGAAGCAGGTGAAGTAACAACCGGTATACAATAAACAGGTGGATTAATCATACTATGAACAGTGTCATTAATTGGGTATAAATCTCCTGTTAAATTTGTATAAGCTAACACTGGAGTTGGAGTAATAATATTACTTAAATCCTGAGTGGTAGTAAATGTAAATGGTAAATTAGATTCAGCAGGAATTGTTCCAGTAAATGTTTCTGTAACAACTGCATTATTCCCTACTTTATAACTTACAGGGAAGTTCGAAATTGCTTCCGTTCCATAATTGCGAATGGTAACAGTTATTGGCTCAGTAGTACTTAAATAACCTGCACCACCTGTTGGTAAAATACTAACAGCACCTGCATCTTGTGTTGGAACTCCAGTAACATTAACTTGTACTTGAATTCTATCACTTGGGCAACTTAGGCTTTGAACTTTAAATTTAATATTAGTTCGTGTTGAACTCATGGTTCCGGTTTCAGTAGGGAATGCTCCATCAGAATAATCATATTTACCAACATTGGCAATTGTTGTAGCTTTAAATGAAGGATAACCAGAAATATAATCACCATCATTATTTTCCCAATAAATCATCAATGAATTTTGACCACTGTAATTAAAACCACCACCACTAATTGGGATTTTTAACCACTGGTTATCGTTAATAGTAACATCGCCCGAATATACCAATGTCATATTCGCTGGGTTTGGTTTATCTGCATTTGCAAAAACTGTATCATTCACTATTGCCATATACATTTTTTGATTATACATAATATATCCAATCGTTGCTGAACTTATTTGGAAACTTAATGTATCGATTAATCCAGCTCCACCAATTTCACTCGCTTTATACAAGGCAGCCGACCAACCGAAATCAAAGAAACCATACATTGGAATATATGAATTTGAGACGGTTCCATTTCCAATAATTGCATCTACCATTGGACCATTTGCTCCGCGACCTTCCATCCAATAAACTGCAGTATCATATAATATCGGTGTGGTAAAAGTAGCACCCATCGATATTGGATTAACTGCCGATGCACTTGGGAAAACATACAATACTCCATTATAATTAAATGTATAATTAGTAGCATACGGAATATTTACATCAGTATAAGTAAGTGGAGCTGCAGTATATTGTGAAGTGAAAGTATAATTTATGGTATCATTCAAATAATAAGTATCAGGTGTTAATGAAGTCCAAACTTTTAAGTTATAAACGATATCACCAGTATTTGCAGCAAAGTTGTATGGTTGAGGAATAGTATAATCAATGGTTCCACTGGCAGGAATGGTTTGATTTAATGTTCCTTGTAAAATTGTTCCACCATTTACCTGACAATACACTTGAGTTCCAACTGGTACAATATTAGGCAACATGTTTTTAATTCTCACCTTAACACTATCATTTCCTAAATAACACTGTGATACCGGTGCAAGAACTGATAGTGGTTTAATATCGTTAACAGGTATATTATTAATATTCACTGTAACACCAATTCTGTCGCTCGGACAACTCATTTTTAAAATATTGAATTTAATATTTGTTCGAGATGAAGACATTGAACCATCTCCCGTAGGAAATGCAGCATCCGAATTAGAATATTTTGCTACATTTGCTATGGAAGTAGCTGAAAATGCAGGATAACTAAAATCGTACGATCCATCTAAATTTTCCCAGTAAATCATTAAAGATCCACTTCCATCATAATTAAAACCTGAATTAAGAGGGATTGATAACCATTGCTCATCTGTTATAGTAACATCTCCATCAAAAACTAGAGTCATATTTGCAGGATTAGGTTTTGTAGTATTTGCAAAAACAGTATCACTTACAACTGCCATATATAATTTTTGATTGTTCATTAAGTAACCTAAGATCGCTGAAGAAATTTGGAAACTCAATGTATCAATAGTTCCTGAACCTCCAATTTCGCTTTGTTTATAAAGAGCTGAAGACCAACCATAATTATAATCACCATAAAATGGAATATTGTAATTAGTAGTTGAACCATTACCTACAATAACTTCTAACATTTGCCCGTCAGTACCTCTACCTTCAAACCAGTAATGTGTGGTATCGAACAATATTGGTGTAACAAATGGAGAACCAGTAAATATTGGTGCAGTAGCAGTTGCATTATCAAATACCGATAAAACTCCATTATAATCAAATGTTTGAGTTGTACCATAAGGTATAGTAACATCGGTAAATGTTAAAGGTAGAGCAGTAAACTGAGAAACAAAATTGTAATTTAACGTATCATTTAATAAATAAGTATCTCCCGTAAGTGATGTCCAAACTTTAAGATCGTATGGCGTATCTCCGTTGTTAGATGCAAAGTTATAAGTAGTTGGGAATGTAAAATCAACAGTGGCATTTGGAGCAATAGGATCCGTAATAGTTCCTTGCAACAACGTACCTCCATTAATTGTACAATAAACAAGAGTTCCGGCCGGAGCTTCTGTTTGTAAGATATTTCTCACTCTTACTTTAACATTTTCGTTTCCGAGATAACATTGTGATATTGGTGAAATGACACTAACCGGAGACACATCAGCTGTAGGTATGTTTGTAACATCAACAACACAAGGTGTTAATTCACTTAAGCAACCTAGCTTCTGCATATAAAATTTAGCATTTGTCCGAGTAGTTGACATAGTGCCTTCACCTGTGGGAAACTCATCATCTAAATAATTATATTTTGCAACATTTGCAATTGTTGTAGACTTAAAACTAGGATATCCACTAGCCCAAACTCCATCATTATTTTCCCAATATATTTGAACATGTCCATTTCCATCATAGAAAAAACCACCGTTAACTGGGACATCTAACCATTGATTATTTGTCATTGTGATATCTCCATCGTAAACTAATGTCATTGTTGCTGGATCAGGTTGATTCAAATCAGTGAAAATTGAGTCTGGAACAACTTTCATATATACCTTTTGATCATTCATCACATAACCAACAGTAGCAGAATTAATTTGAAATTTGATGGTATCAATAATACCCATATCTCCAATTTCTGATTTCTTATAAATAACAGATGACCATCCATAATCATAAAGTCCATAAAATGGAATGTAACTATTTGACGATGTGCCTGTTCCAAAAATCGGACTCAATCCTGCCATATCAATTCTTTGGAATCCAACATAAAATGTTGTATCAGAAATCAAACTACCACTTGTAAAATCAGTTCCTTGTTGAATTGGATTAGTCGAAAGTGGTGTTGTAAACCATTTTATTGAACCTTGATATGTTCCGGGATTTTCTGCTGTAAAAGATGCTGTTTGCATATAGCCAGTTGAAGTAGGATTAGGACTAGTTACAACAGCAGTTGGAGGAACAGCCTGAGATAAAACATTGTAGTTTGAAATAGTATCATTGTGGTTTATTACATCAGCCGGTAAATTTACCCATGCTTTTATCACAAAATTTATACTGGCATCGGTAATGGTTGAGAAATCAAAAGCAGGCGTAAATGAATAATTGTATGTTGTTCCCGAAGGTATGACAACTGGCACAACCTGGCTAATAGGTGTAGCTCCATCAACACTATACCATGCTGTTAATGTGTTTGCTAAAATATCATTAATTCCACTATTAGTTATTTTTAATGTAATTTGCTGAGTTCCTAAACCACAACCACTTGTTGGATTAATAATAGCAACTAACTTAGCATCGTCATCAGGCAAGCTACCAACAACAGCTTTAATCATTAATCTACCTTTCGTAGTAGTTTCGGTAAGTGTTCCGCCTGTCATTGGTGCTGTAAAAAATGCACCTGTACGAACAGGGCTTTCGTATTGAGAACCCACTGGACTATAACCTGTTGAAATTTGAGCTATACCTGCATAGAATGTGGTATCCATAATAACGGCATCATACCAATTTGTAATAGGTAAGTTAACCCAATTTGAAGTGTCGCTTGCAGCTATGGTTAATGTGTCTGATTTTCCGATAATTTGACCACTTGCAGATAATACAACGCCATAAATCTTTTTACCAATCGTTGATGTAGGTCCAATAAATGCATTTACCGATCTAACGGTTCTAATTCCATTTACACGATAACGAGATAATAACAAACCACTAGGATTACTTTGATATGAAAATACTTTTGAAGTATCCGAATGAGCATAGGTATCAGTAGTAGAAATTAGATTATAATACCCGCTGTTATTAGAATTGTTATCATCGTTTTCTACACTTACTTTAATTGTATTAGCTCCTGCATTAAGTGGTGTAAAACCGGTAAAAGTCACAAATTTATTGGCAGCATAAAGTAAAGTATCAACGACTACGGTTTCAGTATAAGTATTTGCTCCGCTTACAGTAAGAGTTACGTTTTTATTATATTGTGGATTTGCACCATAATTTTCAACCTGTGCTCTTACAGGAATAGGAGATCCAAAATTTAATGGTGATTCGCCCAAAGTTTGAACAATATTTGTTTTTGCATCATTATTGAAAACATCTCTCACAACAATTCTGTCAATACTAATGTTGTTTCCGGATTGTCCTTGAACATCAAACGCTAAACGAACACATGGTTGTCCCACATAATTTGATAAATTCATCTCAAATCTTTTCCACCCAGCAGTTGTATATGAGGAGTTATATCTACGAGCAAATAAAGTATCATTTGTCCATGTAGCACCTCCATCTATAGAAACTCGCACCGTAACACCTTCTAGCAAACTTGATGAATATCCATTATCTTGCGACATCCAAAACTCTACTATCGGACTATTTAGACTTGAAAAATCCATCGACCAGGGCATTACTCTTGAAATTCCTGAATTTGAATAGGAATTATAATATAACCTACCGGTACCAAATTGAGGAGTAAGAGTTGGAGCTGCCATATCCCCTTGAGCCAAGGTCCAATTTGCTGTTCCAACTAAAGCTTGAACCATAAATGGAGGGGTTGGAGCAACAGTAAAGTTAACATCATAAGGATAGTCTGTAATTTTTGTCAAATTAAAGTTTTGAACAATTGTATCATTAATTCGATTTGCATCAAGTGCCCATTCGTGCCATATTTTAAAGGTATAAACTTCAGGACTACTTAAATCTAATGCATCGGTTAGCTGAATAGTAGTTGTACTTCCTGGTGCTAAAACGCCACTATTTTTTGTAAATGTGTATAATTGATTGAATGAGCAATCAACACTTGCTTTAAACAGAACATTGTTTGTTGCAAATTTAATAGTATCGGCACCATTATTTCTAATAGTTATAACAAACGGAATCTCAGGGTCGTTACAAATATAATTACTTGCTGGTTGAGAAATATTTATAATAGCTAAATCATATTGTGGAACATCAAATTCAACCGCACCAATATCAGGAGTAGTTGCATTACGTGGATTATTAAATAAGTCAATAGTTACGTTTGACAAAGGCTGAGCTTTTCCATTAATTGTAACTTCAGAAATGATAGGGTTATTCCAAGTAGTAAAAAACGGATTTGAGTTTATCGAATTTGAGTCGGCCTGAGTTGAAGACTTCCATGTAGCTAAGGTTGGATACTGAGCCGAACTGTAATATCCTAAATTGGTACCACTCGTATATAAATCGTTATAGTTCGACAACCAAACGCCAGGTGTTGTGCCCACATAATAAGCATGTCCACCAACGAGGTTAGCAAAAATATTATTACGAACATTTAAACTTGACCCAGCACTAACATAAAACGCTCTTGTTCCTGTAGCTGTTGAGCCAGTTAAATTTACCGTGTTATAAAACAAATTAATATTTTCGGAAGATGTAAAATAGAAACCTGCTCCTGCCGAAACATTACCACTTGATGCAATAAAGTTATTTGAAATTAAAGCTCTAAATGCGGTAGTTTGACCAAAAACAGAGGACAAATACATACCATATTCTAAGTTTTTAGCGGTGATTTTATTTTGGTTAATGCGATGCAAGCGATTTACCGAAGCCATGTATAAACCCGAATAACTTTGCGAAGAAGTATCGTTTTGAGACATAGTGTTCGTTGTAAAAATTACACCATTCACTTGGCTCAAATATACTGAACGATAAGCTTGATTCATCGTGTTTCCGGTTATTGTAATACTGTCAGGTCGATTTGCTGAAATACCCGAAACATAAATTGCATAAGAACCATTTATAAATTGGTTGTTATCAAAAACAAGTAAGGAGTCTTTTTGCGTTCCAGTTTTTGAAGAATAAATTAAAGCATAATTGGTCGATGTTGAATTTATTTTTTTACCTTCAATAATATTTCCCAATAAACGAACATTTCGAACATTATTTTTCATTTCAATTACCCTCGACCTGGAAGAATTACCGCCTTTTAATGTTAAATAATTGAACCTAATATGGCTACATGAATCTAAATAAAAAGTAGCTTTTGTATTAATCGTGTCAATAATTACAACATCTATCGGATTATTTGTTTCCGATTTAAAGGTAATTGTTTTGGTAAATGATGAGCCTGCAATGTAAGGCAAAGTTATACTATTATAATATGTACCGGGTCGAATATTAAACGTTACTGCTCCAGTAATACCACAATAGACTAACTTACCGATAACTTCATCTAAACTTTGGAAATCAGGCGAAGCTCCTCCAACGGTATATGTTCCGGCAGCCAAAGCTCCTCCACAAACAAAAGTTTGAGTTAATAAGGTGTCGTTGAGGGCATTTAAATCAACACCTCCATTTGGATTTGCAACCCATA
>CAZFPO010000002.1:22137-37200 GCA_964521105.1 uncultured Lentimicrobiaceae bacterium
AAGGTGTCGTTGAGGGCATTTAAATCAACACCTCCATTTGGATTTGCAACCCATACTTTAATAGTATTTAATCCGTTGGGGAATGTATAACCCGATGCAAGTGTTAAAACACTTGATACTTGATCTTGAAACAACAAACCTGTCCATGGAAATACTGGTTGAGTAACTCCATTTATTGACCAATAAATATCAGCGGTTGTTAAATCGGTGGTACCTGCATTTTTAATACGAACGGTTACATCTGAAACAGCCGAAGCAATTAAAGTTGCCGGTGGATTTGTTATACTTGCCATACCAGCATCTAAACTTAAATCGGTTTGTTGATAACCAATTTTTACCGAAGGACGTTTGGTATAAGTTGTAATTGATACAGATCCAGCATCTGAACACAAATCAGGAACTGATGAATCTGTATACGCTGAAACTGATGAATTATATGTTGTGTTCGTTTGAACTATGGTTGCACTTGATGAATAATTGGCAGAACCACTATAATTATTGTAACAAGTTTCAAAAATTAAATTACTTGTACCGTCCCAAATAATTGGTGAAGTAAACGTAAAATTATTCCAGCCAACTACATGATTACCGGTTAAGTTTGGAGCAGAATATAGAGTAGGCAAACCCGAAGTAAAAGTAGCAGAAGTTGCACTCATGGTGGTTTGTCCACCTTTTATATAGAAGTTGTTAAAAAATGCAGGAGGCACTGATGAAGTAGGTGTAGCTAAACTTGTTACATTAAAAGAAATACTTTGAATAGGTCCTGCTTGAACACCAGCTTGTAATAACTCCTCAGCTTTAATAATAAATTGAACTTTTGTTTGCGTCCAATTATGGAAAAATGGATTTGGCATTGAAGATGTAGCAGTAGAATCATTTTGAATAACTACTAGTGCAGGTGGTCGTTTATTAAAAAACCATTTGGTTGCTGATGAAGTAGTGTTATTAAATTCGTCACTTGCTGTAATATAATATTCAACATTACTATTATAAGGTTGGCTTGGAATTTCATAATTAAAAATTGAATCATTTACTGTATTCATTGGAGCACTAACCCAGCTTCCAACAACGCCCTGTGGAGATGTTAGTCGATAAAAAAGTGTTTTAGTAGCTATCGTTGATTGATCTTTAATTTTTGCTTTAACAACCCAAGGTCCAGTTCCGTATAAAGTATCTTGATAAATTGGTGTTTGATACGTGATAGCAGGAGGAAATATTTCGTTAGGTGCACCAATTATTTGGATATCGTCAATTAACCAACCATAAGAAGATTCTGTATTAGTACCTTGTTTTACAATACGAAATTGTATTTCGATAGAGTCGGTTGCACCAAATAAGGAAGAAATATCAAACATTTCTTCTTTCCACCAACTGTTTTGTGGTACCGCATCAATATTGGCACCTTGCCACTCGGTGTAGCTACTTGCAACAAACTTGTTTGATGCTAAATAGCCACCAGATGCTGGTTGAAAATAAACATCCGAGGTATTTGGCAAACTTAAAGGAGTACCATTATTTACTATGTAACGTACTAAGCCTTGATCGCTGGGATCAATTTTACAAATGTGTTTAAATTTTAAATACACTTTTTGATTACCCTGCTTTGTAAATTTAACAGAAGTTAAAGCAGTGTATCCACTAGCAGGAACAGCACCATGTATTGAATTTGTTCCAACAGCATAATACGTGCTGTTTTGGTTCCAGTTGGGGCTTCCACCAAACTGAGTTGAAACAAAATTAAAAGGAGTGGTTTCAAAACCCTCTTGAATAATTGTTGTCTGCGATATTAACGAACTTGTCAATAGTATCGACAGAATGAACAGGAAAAGTTTTCTCATAACTTTGATTTTTATTTATTTTTATCTTTTGATTTTAGCACTTAGCAATCTGCAAAATTAATACATTACAGTAAATTCATTAATTATTTTTATATATTTATAACAAAATAAATTTAGTCAAATATTCAACTTGCTGAATATCTTATTAATAAATAAACAAACATTTTTAACATTTCAAAAAAATGTTATTTTTTTCTTATATATTCTAATATGGATTGATTTTTGCTTTTTGATATCGTATCTTTGTATTTATTTTTTTCACATTCTCACTTCAACTAAAACAAACAACTATGAAAAAAGTTCTATTATTTATCGTGCTATTTTCTTTTGCTCATTCAGTCTTTTCTCAAAGTATAATTCTATATCAAGGGTCTCAGCAACTAACAAACAACCAAACTATTACGTATACATCAACAGTAGATGCAACCATGATAGGAAGTCCCGAAACATTAATAGGTGTAAAAAATACTTCAAACGATATTATTCCAATCAAAGTTAAAAAAACGATTATTGACACTGTTACTGGTTCGGTAAATTCTTTTTGTTGGGATCAATGTTTCGACAGTAGAGTGATGATATCACCCAACCCTATTTATCTTGAAGCAGGCGAAACAAACAACAGTAGTTTTTATGCTGAATATTGGCCCAATGGACACACCGGATCAACCTCCATTCAATATACCTTTTTTAAATATGAAGGCAACAACGAAACATATACCGATTCTGCTAGCATTATTGTTACATTTTTAATTAATCCCGCATCGGTTCAACAATTTATAAGCGAAAACTCCACTTTGTCAAATGCTCGCCCAAATCCTGCATCAAATTTTACACAAATTCCTTATCAAATTCCTACAAATATTAATGGTGAAATAAAAATTGTGATAAAAAACTTATTAGGGGCTCAAGTTTATACAGAAAATGTTAAACCTGGTAATGGAAAAATATCAGTTAACACCTCTGATTTTGACGCTGGAATTTATTTCTATTCATTGGTGATAAATAATGAAACATTTTTCACTAAAAAACTTATCATTAAACGCGAATAAAATTATTTCTACATAAATAAAAAAGAGGAAGTAAACTTCCTCTTTTTTATTGACTATAACTTAAACGCCAACTATAATTTAAACGCTTTTTTAATTTTATCAACGTAATCTAATTTTTCCCAAGCAAAAAATTCTACCTTTTTAAAATAACATTCTTTACCATCTATTTTTTTAGTTACCACATTTTTATCTTTATAATAAACCTCCACTTCTTCCTCTCTCACATCGCGACCAAAATGACCGTATGAAGCTGTATCAATAAATATCGGGTTTTTTAAACCAAATCGATTTACTATTGCATAAGGACGTAAATCGAATAATGTATTTACAACTTCCGAAATTTGAGCATCTGATATTTTTTTACCATGCTCATCTTTAATTAAAGTTGTTCCAAAAGTATTAATGTATAAACCAACTGGTTTTGCAACTCCAATTGCGTATGCAACTTGAACCAAAACTTCTTTACAAACACCCGCTGCCACTAAATTTTTAGCAATATGACGAGTTGCATAAGCTGCTGAGCGGTCAACTTTAGAAGAATCTTTGCCCGAAAAAGCACCTCCACCATGAGCTCCTTTTCCGCCATAAGTATCCACAATAATTTTTCTTCCGGTTAATCCGGTATCTCCATGAGGTCCACCAATAACAAACTTACCAGTAGGATTAACATGTAATTTAAAATCTCCTTTAAAAAGCTTTGCCACCGAATCGGGAACTAATTTTTTTACTCGAGGAATTAAAATTGTGCGTACATCTTTTTCAATAGCTTCAAGCATCGCTTTTTCTTCGGCAAAATCGTCGTGTTGTGTTGAAATAACTATCGTATCAATACGTTTTGCTCGATTTTTATCATCATATTCAATGGTAACTTGCGATTTTGCATCGGGACGCAAATATTTCATTTTTTTACCTTCACGACGAATAGCAGCTAATTCTTGTAAAAAAATATGAGCTAATTCAACAGGCATTGGCATATAATTATCCATTTCGTCGCATGCGTAACCAAACATCATTCCTTGATCTCCAGCTCCTTGATTCTCGATATCTTGACGTTCAACACCTTGATTAATATCGGGAGATTGTTCATGAATGGCTGAAATTACTCCACATGAAGCACTATCAAAGCGATATTCGGCTTTGGTATACCCAATTTTATGAACTACGCGGCGAGCAACCTCGTCAACATGAACATAACCGGTTGTTTTTACTTCTCCTGCACAAACAACTAAACCTGTAGTTACTAATGTTTCACATGCTACTTTTGAGTTTGGATCATGACGTAAAAATTCGTCTAATAAAGCATCTGAAATTTGGTCACTTACTTTATCGGGATGACCTTCCGAAACTGATTCTGATGTAAATAAATATCCCATCTGTTTATAAATTTTGATTAGTATAAAACGTTAATTGCTGAAAGAATGGTGATTGAAAGGACAATGAAAAATGGTTTAGCATTTTTTTTGTGTGGTTGCAATCATACAAATCTTTCCACATATTTGTGGCAAAATTAATAAAGATTGCTTTATAAAGATTATTTTATACAATTTTTTTTGTTAACTTTTGAAAAACTTCTTCTAAGCGATGTTTTTCTTTTTGCAATGATAATATTGTATGATTTTTATCAACAGCCCATTTAAAAATCTCACCTCGAGCATCAAAACCTTGATTAGTGTGTAATTTGTATATATTATTTCCTACGACTTCTATTTTAATTATTCCTTCAATTTTTGATAACGATTTTATATCTACTTCGGCATCAAATTCTACCAGAATAAACTCGTTTCCGATAAACATTTCTGTTACATTTTTGGTATCATTATCGGCTACAATTTCGCCCTCATTAATAATCAATACTTTTCCACAAATTGCCTCAACTTCCTGCATTATATGTGTTGAAAGCAATATTGTTTTCTCTTTTCCTATTTCTTTAATTAAATTTCTGATTTCAACTATTTGATTTGGATCTAAACCCGAAGTTGGTTCATCTAATATTAAAATTTCGGGATCGTGCAACAATGCTTGTGCTAAACCAACTCTTTGTCGATATCCTTTGGATAATGCTCCAATTTTTTTTCGTCTCTCGGGCTCTAATCCGGTTAAATGTAAAATTTCTTTTATTCGAGCTTTAATATTTCCTTTGTAACCATAAACTCCGCCCGAAAATTCTAAATATTCCGAAATATACATATCCAAGTAAAGAGGATTATTTTCGGGTAAATATCCCACACATTTTCTAACCTCAACCGACTGATTTAATACATCAAATCCGTTTACCTGAGCCTTACCATTAGTTGGAGGGATAAAACAAGTTAATATTTTCATCATGGTTGATTTACCAGCCCCGTTTGGACCCAATAAACCAACAATTTCCGATTTTTTAACCTCAAAACTTACATTATTTAGAGCTTTTTGCTCACCATATATTTTGGTAATATTATTTACTACTATTGACATGATTAATTATTTTTCTTTCGTTTGCAAAAGTCATAAAAATATTTGAACAAACATAACTTAATTAAAACTTGATTGATGAATTGATTTAAATCCTAAACCCAAGGTTTCAGATGCTTCAATAACTGATACAAATGCATTGGGGTCGACCTGTTTCACATAATCAATTAGAGTAGGAAGCTGTTTGCGATCGACAATGGTGTAAATTATCTTTTTAGAAACACCATTATACATGCCTTCGCCGTGAATGTATGTTCCTCCTCTTTTAAGAGTATTTATGATTTGGTCGCGAATCATTTCATGGTTTTCTGAAATAATATATACTGTTTTATCCGTGCTAATTCCTTTAATCACCATATCAATTACCTTTCCCGTAACATAAATTACAACTAACGAATATAAGGGAATTGTCCAATCGCCATAAGCAATTAAACCAACAAATACCACCATTGAATCAACAATTATTAACATAGTTCCCACTGGCAGTTTAGTATATTTTGAAATTATCATTGCAACAATATCGGTTCCACCCGAAGTTGCTTTTGATTTAAAAACCAAACCTAAACCAAGACCTAAAAGCACTCCTCCAAAAACTGCCGACAGAAAAGGGTCATCTTTGATTAATCCCTGTTCACTACTGTATAATGAAATTACATCAGTGAAAATTGCTAGCGAAGTAAATCCCACCACTGTTTTTAATCCAAATTTAGGACCTAAAATAATAATCCCCAAAATGCAAAGTGGAATATCCATCGATAATGCCATTGCACCTATTGGAATTCCATTTGGAAAAACCGAAAACATCTCTTTAGTTAAATGGTGAAATGTAATAGCAATTCCATATACACCTCCAGGTGCTAACTTGAATGGCGATATAAAAAAAACAAAACCTATTGCCATGATCAAAGTACCCACCAATATCAATAAATACGAAAAAACATCTTCCTTAGCACGTTGTTTTCTATTCATACAAAATAAATTATGTAACAAGTTTTTAAATTTGGCTGTAAAATTATATTCATTTTCTGATATTTTTCGTTATTAAGTGATTAATTATTATTAACAACTTTATTAATCCCTCTTGTACTTAATAAAAAAAATTGCCAAACTATCTCTATTTTTGTATTTTCGTTTTATAATTTAAGTCGATTTTTGTTGAAAAACTATCTAAAACATATTCTTATACTTTTTTTTTTACTGAGCACAATTTCGGTAATGTCTCAAGAAAAGATTCCTTTTCAAAAAAGCAAAACCATATTTATCAGCAAAAAAAAATGGACAAAAATTGATTCGTTAAGTATAATTCCAAATAGCATATTCCTAAATGTTCACGATTCATTAATATCAAATAGTTCGTTTGAAATTGATTTTATAAATTCTTTAATTAAAATCAAAAATGATGAAATACAAATTACCGACTCATTACAAATTGAATTAATATATCAAACTTTTGATTTTAAAATTAATCAAAAATTTAAAAGAAAAGACTCAACTTTGATACAACAAAAGATGAGTGATCCTCAACAATTTTTCCGCATACCTGAGAATAAGCCTATAAACAGTTGGAATTTTACCGATTCGGAACTTTCAAAAAATGGAAGTATTTCGAGAGGTATTTCGGTTGGAAACAAACAAAACGTTTTAGTCAACTCCGATTTAAATCTTCAATTATCCGGGAAGTTAAGCGATCAATTTCAAATTGCAGCAGCCATTACCGACAGAAATATTCCACTTCAACCCGATGGAAACACTCAACAACTTCAAGATTTTGACAAAGTATACATTAATATATATAATACTAAAACTTCAATTATTGCTGGTGATTTTGAAATTCAAAACAGTAATAATCATTTTTTGCGATTTAATAAAAAGGTGTTAGGTGGTTTATTTGAGCATAAATTTTTGCTTAAAGATAGTTCGACATTTTTTATAAAATCAGCCATTTCGGTTTCAAAAGGAAAATATAGGAGACAAGAAATAACACCGATTGATTTAAACCAAGGTCCATATAAACTTATGGGTGAAAACAATGAACCCTATATCATGGTAATTGCAGGTAGCGAAAAAGTTTATATTGATGGTATTCTTCAAACTCGAGGCGAACTAAATGACTATACAATCGATTACAACATTGGAGAAATCATTTTTACACCTCGACAAATTCTTACAAAAGAAAAACGCATTGTTGTAGAATTTGAATATTCTGACAAACATTACTCGAGAACATTTATGTATAATGAAGCAAATTGGAAAACGAACAAAACAAACAGTTATCTTTCATTTTATTCCGAAACAGACATCAAAAACCAATCAATTCAGCCTGTTTTAGATGATTCTCAAAAGAACTTTCTGTCGTTAATTGGCGATGACATGGTAAACGCATGGTATCCAAATTTCGATTCTGTGGCATTTTCGAGTAATGAAATAAGGTATAAACTTATTGATACAACATTTAACAGTGTAATTTACGATTCGGTTTTTGTTTATTCTACAAATCCTGACAGTGCATTTTATCGATTGGGTTTTGTAAATGTTGGAAAAAATTCTGGAAATTATATATTGGATAATTCCTTATCGAATGGTCGGGTTTATAAATGGGTAGCTCCCTTAAACAATATACCACAGGGCGATTTTGAACCTATCGTTAAACTTGTTCCACCTATTAAAAAACAAATGTTAAATATTGGAACAACCATTAGTGCTGGCAAGTATTCAGCTATTAATTCCGAAATTGCTATTAGTCAAAACGACAAAAACACCTTTTCATCAAAAGATCAAAGCGACGATATCGGTATTGCTTTTAAAATAAATTACTCATACAATCGAAAAATTGGAAAAACTATCGACTCGCTTAAACAATGGAAATTTGGCTCAATAGTTAATTACGAACTAATTTCTTCCAACTTTCAACCAATTGAACCTTTTAGAGATGTTGAATTTGAAAGATCATTTAGTATTGCTAATATTAAAAATCAAGCAAATCAACATTTTGGAATGTTGCAATTAAAATTTAATAACTCAAGAAATGAAATAAAAATAGGTTTTAAAGCACTTAACAAAGCTCCCTATTATAAAGGGATTCAAACCACTTGGGGAGCTTTCACAAATCAAAAAAATATACGATTAAATGATGCAGGATTTTACTCAAGCACAAAGGGAACAAATGCAAATTCTACTTTTTTAAAAAACGACATTCATTTATTGTACAATCTGAAATTTTTCACACCAGGCATAAAATGGAAATTTGAAAACAACCGATTATATAATTCAAAGGGAGATAGCTTATATGCAAACAGCTTGGGTTTTAATGAAATCGAATACTTCATTCAACAAAATGATACTTCAAAAAACATGTATAAAATTTACTATTTGTACCGAATAGATGAATTACCTAAAGCAAATCATTTAATATCTCACTCAAAATCCAATGAATACGGATTAAAACTAAACCTTACTTCAAACCAAAATCATCAACTAACAACAAACATCTCGTATCGTGAAAGAAATAGAATTGATACAATCTCCTCTAAAAAAGAAAACTCTTTTGCTTCAAATTTTGATTATTCAGGTTCAATAATCGATAAATCGATTCGCTTAAATACATTTTATGAGGCTGCTACCGGATTAGAACAAAAAAAAGATTTCTATTTTTTAAAAGTAAATAAAGGAACTGGTAATTATGTTTGGAACGATTACAATAGCAACGGGATTGAAGAACTTGATGAATTTGAGCAAACTGTTTTTTCTGATTTGGGTGAATACGTAAAACTTTGGCGACTAACAAACAATTATATTCAAACATACTACAGCCGCTTTAACCAAACAGTTAATTTAAACGCTCCATCTTCGTGGAATAATAAAAGTGGTGTTAAAGGTTTAATTTCTCGATTATCAAATCAATTTGTTTTTAAATCGGAAAAAAAATTACAAAATTCGCCATTAATTGCGTACAACCCATTTATAATTAATGCAGTAGATTCCGACTTGGTTTCATCAAATATATCCATCAGAAATTCGTTTGCAATAAATCAACGCAGTCCTGTATGGTCAAACGAAATAATTATATATAAAGGCAATACAAAATTATTTTTAACAGGAGGTTTTGAAAAAAGAACGTCAAATAACTTTAATAATGTTTTGAGAATTAATTTTTCAAAAATAATTACTTCAAAAACTGACGTAGGAATTAGTAAGAAAAATTATTCTTCTGACCAATTTAGTTCAAAAAATAATCATATAATACAACATTCTGTCGAACAATCAATTAGCCTTGTTTTTTCAAATAATTTAAGATGTATCATTGTTTATAAGTACATTGAGAAAAAGAATGATAAAAGCCCTAATTATGAAAAATTATATTCTACTATTTCATCTACTGAAATAACATACAATATAAATAGCAAAACAAACATCAATTGGAAACAATCGTTTATAAAAAACATCTTTAATGGACAAGAAAACTCATCGTTAGCATTTGAGATGTTAGAAGGATTAAATAAGGGATTAAATTATATAAGTACACTTGCACTTCAAACAAATTTAGGGCAAAACCTTCAACTTCAATCAAACTACGAAATTAGAATATCAAACACATCAAAAGCCATACATATTGGAAATATTACCCTAAGAGCTTACTTTTAATTATTGAACAAAAAGTTGAAACAAAAAAACTATTTTAACGTTAACATTTAACAATCCAAAATGGTTTAAGTGATAAACAATTTAACAGCAATTAAAAAGGCAAAATCTAAAAAAACTTAAAAATGTTAATAAAATTTTATCAACACTACTTAATTTATATTAATTATAAATAGTCAAAATTCACATGTAATAAAAAATGAAATATCACAAAATTTAAATTAAAAAAAAAAAGAAGAACAAAACAATCTCAATTACATATTGTTGATTTTCTGTTTTTTACAAAATTCTTTGAATATTAAACAAAAAAAATGTAACCATTTTACAAAAGAAAAAGTATAAAATAAATAGATGTTGAAACACGAAAATAAAAATTTGCATGAAAAAAAATTATCAACAGATGTTTGTTAGTTTAAAAAAAAAATCGTTATTTTAGCGTTTCGTTTCTAAAAGGAGTATAATATTCAATATGAAAAAAATGATGAAGAAACTATACTTATTGGCAATTATGATTATTCCCTGTATCTATGTTATGGGGCAACAAGAAGCTCAATTTACACAGCATCCGTACACAATTTTACCCTTTAATCCTGGGTATGCTGGTAGCAATGGAGCAATCTGTGTTAGCACGCTTTTTAGGCAACAATGGACAGGTTTTAAAGATCCAAACGGTGTCGGTACTTCGCCACAGGATATACTTTTTATGATTGATGCTCCGGTAAAGATTTTAAGAGGAGGAATAGGCGTTTCAGTAATAAAAGATAAGCTCGGATATGAGGACAATATTGGAGTTAAGTTAGGATACGCTTATCGTTTAAATATTGGAATGGGTACATTAGGCATTGGGGTCCAAGCAGGTTTTTTAAATAAAAAAATTGATTTTACACGATTTATTACAATTCAACCTGATGATCCAAGAATAATTAACAGACAAACAGAATCAGACATGTTAGTTGATGTATCCTTTGGATTATTCTATAAAGTTCCAAATCAATATTATTTAGGAATTTCTTCTACCCAAATGTTACAACAAGAAGGCACACCATCATCAACTGGTGTTCAACTAAAGCGACACTATTTCATCAATGGTGGATATGAATGGATTTATCCTAATGAACCAAGCTTAGTACTTGAGCCATCATTTTTTATTAAAACTGACTTTGTTTCGGCACAATACGATTTAACAGGAATTGCAAAATGGGACAATCGCTTTTGGGCAGGTCTTAGTTACCGTTTTCAAGATGCAGTTGCCATGATAGTAGGAGTTCAACCTTTTGCTACAGGCTCATTGAGCGGATTAAAAATTGGTTATGCATACGATTTAACCACTTCCGATTTAGGAAAACAAGGAAGGAGTTCGGGCAGTCATGAAATTATGTTGAAATACTGTTTTAACATTGACATTCCTCCCACTTTCCACAGTTATAAAAACACTAGAATGTTAGGAAATTAACAATATATAATAAATTTAGCAAACAATGCGTTTTAAATATATAAAATCAGGAGCAAACATGAAAAAAACCGTTGTAATTATAATGGCTTTAGGGCTCTTATCCGCATGCAAAAATAGCGGTAACGGAGAACTAACAGGTGTACAAGACCGACCAATTTACACCTCGGAAGATCCACTTGGGATGCTTCACATTCCAATGGGTAGTTATCACATGGGTACTGGGGACCAAGATGTACCTTATGCGATTAACCACCAATCTAAAGCAGTTTCGGTTCAAGCATTTTATATGGACGAAACCGAAATTACTAATAATGAATATCGCCAATTTGTAGAATGGGTGCGAGATTCATTAGCGCATTGCTTTTTAGGAAAAGCACTTGATGAGGCTGAAAACGAACACTTCGTTAAATATAGTTCTGGGGAAAACGAAGGGGAAGTTATAACGCCAAATTACATTAATTGGAAAGAAGATATTGAATGGGATTCGGAAAACGAAGACTATCAAAATGCTTTACAACCATTATTTGTAAAAATTACAAACAGTCGTTTTTACCATTATCGTCAAGTTGAACTTAATACTCAAATTCTTGACTACGAATATTGGTGGATTGATTTACGTAATTTTAAAGGTCAAGTTGAAGATTATGATGGCGTAAAAGACGGAATGGGTGGCTCGTACAAAGAACATGATGTAGCGGATGTTAAAACCCGTTTTAAAGGACTTTATTCTAATCGTCCTACGGGATATAATCAAGGTAAAAGTGCTTTTATTCGTCATGAAATTGTAAACATTTATCCTGACACATTGGCTTGGATACACGATTTCACCTATTCGTTTAACGAACCAATGACACACAATTATTTTTGGCATCCAGCATACGACAATTATCCTGTAGTAGGAGTTAGCTGGCGTCAAGCAAAAGCATTCTGCCATTGGAGAACTCAATTAAGAAATTCTTGGTTAATTTCGGAAAATGAATGGATGTTTGAAAACGATTTCCGTTTACCAAACGAATCTGAATGGGAATGGGCATCACGCGGAAGTTTTGCAATGAGTCCATATCCTTGGGGAGGTCCTTATGCACGTAATGCAAATGGATGTTTCTTGGGCAACTTCAAACCTGGCCGTGGTAATTATATTGATGATGGAGGATTCCATACTGTAATAGTTGGACACTATGCACCCAATGATTTTGGCTTATATGATATGGCAGGTAACGTTTCGGAATGGTGCGAAGACGCATTTGAAGAATCAGCATATAATTTTGCTCATGATTTAAACATGCAGTTTTCATATTCAGCATTAGAAACTGATCCAATTGTGAAAAAACGTAAAGTTATTCGCGGTGGCTCATGGAAAGATGTTGGATATTATATGAAAACCTATGCACGTTCATACGAATACCAAGATACTGGTAAAGCATACGTTGGATTCCGCTGTGTTCAAACATTCTTAGGTCGTCAAAAAGGTGACAATATGAACAGCGCTTCAAGTGTTTACTAGATTAAAAAAAGAATATAAACCATCAGGAGTATATATTAAAATTCATTATTAACTAAATTCATTAACTTAAACAAAATTTATTATGGGATTAAATGAGATTGTTAGAAGTAAAGGGTACAAAATGTTTATGGCCAAGCTTTATGGTATTGGTGCAGCAGTTGTAATTCTTGGTGCATTATTTAAAATTTTGCACTTACCAGGTGCCAACGAAATGCTTATTTTAGGTATGGGCACCGAGGCTGTTATTTTTACATTTTCGGCTTTTGAACCACTTCACGTTGACTACAATTGGGCATTAGTATATCCAGAATTATCAATGGGAGAAGATGCACACGATGTTAAAAGTGACAAGAAAAAATCAGGATTATCAGTTACTCAAGAATTAGATAATATGCTTGCCGAAGCCAAGATTGGTCCGGATTTGATAGATAGTTTAGCAAAAGGTATGAAAAACCTTGGGGACAATGCTAATAAACTTTCTGGAGTAGCTGACGCTGCTGTTGCAACCGATGGCTATGTTTCAAATTTAACTAAAGCTTCTGAATCTGTTCGCAGTTTAGTTTCTGTTTATGACAAAACAGCAGACGCTCTTTCAAAAGACATGAATGTATCTGAAAACTATCTAAGCAATGTTAACAGAGCGGCTTCTGCTGTAGGTCAATTAGCAAATGTTTACGAACAAACTATTTTATCAATTCAAAGCGACAATAATTCCTACAATTCTGAATTGAAAAACTTATCTAAAAACTTAACAGCTATAAATGCTGCTTATGAAATTCAATTACAAAATTCAGTTCAACATAATGAATTAACAAACAATATTCAACAAAACATTCAAAAGTTTACTGCTAATTTGAATGAATCTGTTGAAAACACCATGAAATATAAAGATCAAGTAGAAAGTTTAACTAAAAATGTAAGCATGTTAAATACCGTTTACGGCAACATGTTAACTGCAATGAATGTAAACAGGTAATTAATGACCTTTTTAAAAACAAATGTTAAACTAAGAAAAAAATAAATTATGGGAGCAACAAATTGTCCGGAAACCCCCAGACAAAGAATGATAGGGATGATGTACCTCGTTTTAACAGCGATGTTAGCACTTAACGTATCGAGCGATATTTTAAAAGCTTTTGTAACTGTTGACGAAACATTATTAAAAACAAACGAAAATTTCGACCGTAAGGTTGAATCAAGCTACGCACAATTTGCATTAGCAAAAACCAATCAACCAGCAAAAGTAGGTCCTTTCTATGATAAAGCGATGGAAGTTAAGGCGGCTACTAAAAAAATGATTGAATTTATATTGCAAATTCGTTCTGAACTAATTTCTGAAGCAGAAGGTAAAACTATTGATGAAGTAAAGAACTTTTCAGTAAAAGATATTGAAAAGAAAGACAACAAAGATGTTCCTCACAACTATTTTTTGGGAGCACCAAAAAAAGGAGAAGTTTTAAAAAATGAACTTGAAAAATATAGAGCAAAACTACTCAGTTTCGTTGCTGAAAATGCTAAAGCAGATTTTGATAAAAAAATTGGTTTGGATACTAAAGGCCCATTCAAAGATAATAGTGGTAATACGATATCTTGGGAAGATTTTAACTTTGGCGAATCCATTTTGGCAGCAACTGTTACCCTCTTAAACAAAATGGTAGGCGAAGTTAAAAATGCTGAATTTGATATTTTATCCTATTTAATGACTTCTATTACAGCAGGAGATTTTACCTTTGATAATGTATCGGCACGTGTAATTCCAAGTTCAAAACTTGTTTTTTCAGGCACTGATTTTGAAGCAGACATTATTGTGGCTGCATTTGACTCTAAATCAACACCTGAGGTTTATTGGAAACCAGGTATCGACACTGCTACTGAAGCTATGATTGGTTCAATGACCAAAGTAGATGGTGAAAATGGCATGGTTAAGCTAAAAATACCAGCTTCAGGAATGGGCGAGCAAAAATTTGCTGGTTTAATAAAAATGAGAGCACCAGATGGAACAGATAAATTTTATTCATTCAAAGAAAGTTATTCCGTTGCAAAATCATCCGCAACCGTAGCTGCCGAAAAAATGAATGTACTTTATGCCGAGATTGATAATCCAATTTCAGTTTCTGCTCCAGTTCCACC
>CAZFPO010000002.1:37300-86421 GCA_964521105.1 uncultured Lentimicrobiaceae bacterium
ATGTACTTTATGCCGAGATTGATAATCCAATTTCAGTTTCTGCTCCAGTTCCACCCGAAAAAATTAGAGTTGGAAACAACGCTGGTTTAGCATTTAAAGGTTCTGCTGGTAAATATGTAGTAACTCCTCCAACATCAATGATTGGTAAAGAGGTTAATGTTACCGTTAGTGCCGATTTTGGTGGTAAATCTCAAAACTTAGGCGGAACAAAATTTAGAATATTAAAAGTTCCTCAACCAATTATTAACATAGGCTCAATATCTGGTGGGAATGTTTCAGCTTCTGCCATAGTAAACAACCCTGTTGTTGCAAAAAAAACCGATGGATTTGCTTATGATATGTCATGGAAAGTATCAGGATTTAATTATCAACTTGGATCAGGTAAAAACAAAAAATCTGGTACTGTTAATGGCAATAGGTTTCCTGGAGATTTAATAACAGCTATTAACAATGCCGAACCTGGCACATCACTTTTAATATTCCAAGTAAGAGTTTCTGCAACTATTGAAGGTAAACCTGTTAATATAAAAATTGATGAGGGAAGACTTGGTATTGGTGTATCTATAAAATAACATTGAATTCATAAAAGGAGGTTATTATGAAAAACATTATTCAACTATTCGCATTTTTATTGTTTTTTAGCAGTTTGAACGCTCAAGTTGTTAACAATAACAATCAAGGAAATACTACTAATACTGCTACCCCAACAACTCCTACAAGCACCGAAAAAAAACCTATTCGTAAACCTATTGATGGTATCTACGACAAAACACATATTTACAATAGAACTCCTATTCAATATGTTCCTTTGAGAGAAGCAGATGCTATGTGGTCGAAAAAAGCATGGAGAAGAATTGACTTACGTGAAAAAATTAATCAACCTTTACATTTTCCAAATAGAGGTTTACTTACGTCCAAGTCATCACAAGGAAATTGGTTGAGCTTTTGGGATGTAATTTATACAATGATTGATTCATCGGAAGTGAACCCTAATCCAGTATTAATTTACGAAGATGAGTTTTGTACAATTCCACTTTTTAAAGAAGAGGTACAAAAAAAATTAGGTTATGAAATGACTAGAGATTCTGTTGATGATGATGGAAATGTAATCATGCAGATAAAATATTATGAATATTATCGTAAAACTGATTTTTTAGCCATTGATTTAAAAGAAGTTTGGTTTTTGGATAAACAACGTTCGGTTTTAGATGTTAGAATCATTGCACTAAGCCCTCAATTATATGTAGAAGATAATGCTGCAAATATTGCTGCAGCCATTGGTTCAAATGTCGCTATAGCTTCTGGTCAGAAATATTTTCAACCCTTTGGTTGGCTTTATTTTCCCGAAATTAGACCTTTCTTAGCAAATAATGATGCTTTTAACAACTTCAATACTTCCGAAATGAAATCGTACGATGATATATTTTGGAAGAGATTCTTCTCAAGTTATGTTCAACGTGAAGAAAACATCTATAACAACCGTGAAATAAGTAATTTTATATTAAACGGTATGGATCAAGTGTTAGAATCGGAACGTATTACAAATGAAATACGAAAATTTGAACACGATATGTGGGAATTCTAAAAAATGTTTTCATAATAATCTCCAAAAAAACTCCTCATTTCGAGGAGTTTTTTATTTTTGTAAATTATCGTAACATAATGATAGATATTTTAAAAACATCCATTGAATTTTTAAAAGGAGTTGGTCCAATTAAAGCCGACATCCTTAAAAAAGAATTGAATATTTTTGATTACAACGATTTACTTCATTATTATCCATATCGGTACATCGACAAATCAATAATAAATAAAATTTCGGAGATTAATGAAAATGTAGGAATTGTACAGTTACGTGGGAAAATAATATCGTTAAAAATTATTGGTGAAAACAGAGCCAAAAGGCTTGTTGCCGAATTTACAGATGAATCAGGTATTATTGAATTAGTTTGGTTTAATAGCATAAAATGGATTAAAGAATATCTAAAATCAAATCAAATATATTTAGTATACGGAAAACCATCAATATTTGGAAGAAAATTTAATATTACCCACCCTGAAATTGAGGAGTTTAATCAAAATGACACTAATCTTTCAGTTCCATTTCAGCCACTATACAATACCACCGAAAAATTAAAGAAAAAAAACATCGACTCTCGGGCTATTTCTCGATTGATGCAAGCTTTATTGTTGCAAGTACAAGGCTTTATACCCGAAAACATTAATTTTAATACTTTATCCGATTGTAATTTAATTAATCGTGAAGAAGCCTTACTTAATATTCACTATCCTAAAAGCAAACAATTACTATCGCAAGCAATATTTCGCTTGAAATTTGAAGAATTATACTTTAATCAATTAAAATTGCTAAAAACAAAACAAATCCGCTTGCTTAAGAATAAAGGACACTGTTTTGATAAAATTGGAAAATATTTTAACGATTTTTATTTTCATCATTTACCCTTTGAGCTTACAAATGCACAAAAAAAAGTAATTAAAGAAATAAGGTTTGATATGAGAGGACCTGCTCAAATGAACCGTTTATTGCAAGGTGACGTGGGAAGTGGTAAAACGGTTGTTGCACTTATGGCAATGTTAATAGCTTTAGATAATGAGATGCAATCGTGTATAATGACTCCTACCGAAGTATTATCACAACAGCATTATTTTACAATTACAAAACTATTAGAGGGAATGAATATAAAAGTTGAGCTATTAACAGGGTCAACAAAAGCTTCAAAAAAACGAAAAATTTTAGCAGAACTTGCATCAGGCGAAATTTCAATGATAATTGGAACACATGCACTAATTGAAGATGATGTTTGTTTTAAAAATTTAGGACTCACAATAATTGATGAGCAACACCGATTTGGAGTTGCTCAACGAGCAAAATTATGGAATAAAAACACTCCATCTCCACACATTTTAGTAATGTCGGCAACACCAATTCCACGTACATTAGCTATGACACTTTTTGGCGATTTAAGCGTTTCGGTAATTGATGAGCTTCCTAAAAATCGAAAATCGATTACTACTTTGCATTTTTACGATAAAAGTCGATTGCAAATTCAAGGGATAATGAAACAGGAAATGGACAAAGGACATCAGATTTATGTAGTGTTTCCACTTATTGAAGAGTCGGTTAATTTAGATTTAAAACATCTACAAGACGGATTTGAGGCACTTTCGCACGACTTTCCCCTACCCGACTATGCCATAAGCGTGGTTCATGGTAAAATGAAGCCTTTAGAAAAACAATTTGAGATGGAACGGTTTAAAAATGGAGAAACCAATATTTTAATCTCGACCACAGTTATTGAAGTTGGTGTTGATGTTCCCAATGCTACAGTTATGATTATAGAGGATGCTCAACGATTTGGATTATTGCAGCTACACCAATTACGAGGAAGAGTTGGCAGAGGTGCCGACCAATCGTATTGTGTTTTAGTTACAGGCTATGACTTAACTCAAGATGGCAAAGAAAGAATTTCGGCAATGTTAAATACCAACGATGGCTTTGAAATTGCAAACCTTGATTTAAAGATAAGAGGACCTGGCGATATTGAAGGAACACGACAAAGCGGTTTGCTGGATTTAAAAATTGCAGATATTAGTAAAGACGAAAAAATATTGCTTCTAGCCCGTAAAAAAGCTGAAGAAATAATGTCGGTAGACCCAGCACTTGAGTCAATTGATTATAATAAAGAAAAAAATTATTTGACAGAGTTACTTAAAAAATCACCAAGTTGGGGATTTGTAAGTTAATAATATTTGTGACTATTACCCCATGTTTAAGAGCCTAATAAAAAAAATAAGAAATAATTTGTATGTGAATTAAGAAATAATTTGTAAATTGCACTCGTTTTTATAAGTGCAAAATTTAAAGTAATTCATTCGTTATTAAATTAATAAATATTTAAACTTAATAATTATGAAAAAATTAGTTTTTATCTCTGGTGCAGCTTCAATTTCTATTTCAGCATTGGGAGCTCTTTTCAAAATTTTCCACTTAACAGGTGGCTCAATATTAACAATAGCAGGGTTAGCTTTATTTGCATTAGTATTTGTTCCCTGTTGTGCAAAATTTTGGTACGATAGATTAAATTAAAACTATAACATTCTAAAAGAAGTTTGTATACAAATTACTCAGATGTAATTAATTATTGGTAACAAAATTCTATATAGAAATTCTACTATTGCAAATATTTTCAATAGGCATAATTTTTATTTACTTTTTGTTACCAACATTCAAAGCCCCATTGTTTGATTTTATATCTATTAGGCAAATAAGAAAAATTTTCTAAATTCAATATTTACTTCTGGATTTTGACTTTGAAATGTCTATATTCAATTTTTTACTTAATACTATATTTAATCTGCCTTTGTATTATTTTTCCTGAGTAGTTAGAATTTAAGGGATTAAAATTTTAACTTTGCAACAAAAACTAACTTACAATACTTTTAAATTATTTTTATTTTATGAAAATTTCATATAATTGGTTAAAAAAATATTTATCGTTTGAAATAAATGTTACTGAAACATCTAATATTTTAACAGATATAGGCTTAGAAGTAGAATCTATTGAGAAATTTGAACCAATTAAAGGCAGCTTAAAAGGTGTTATAGTTGGCAAAGTTGTTTCATGTGTGAAACACCTTGATGCAGATAAACTTCATGTTACAAAAGTAGATATTGGGAAACCTGAATTGCTTCAAATTGTTTGTGGGGCTTCAAACATTGCACAAAATCAAACCGTTTTTGTGGCTACTATTGGTTCTAAACTTCATTTTACTAACGGCAACGAACTCGAAATAAAACAAACAAAAATTAGAGGAATTCAATCAGAAGGCATGATATGTGCCGAAGATGAGCTCGGCATTGGAGATTCGCACGCCGGAATAATGGTTTTACCAGATAATTTAGAAATTGGTAAAAACGCATCGGAACTTTTTGATACCGAAATTGATTACATTTTTGAAATTGGTCTTACTCCAAACCGAAGCGATGCTATGTCTCATTATGGAGTTGCACGAGATCTTGCGGCTGCTTATAACTGTAGATTTAACAAAAGCAGCCTTACATTAATACCAAATATTGATAATTTTAATCCTTCAATAAAAAATAGTCCAATCTCCATTCAAATTAAAGATACCGAAAATTGCATACGGTATTCGGGAATCTATATCGAAAATATTACAGTTCAAGAATCACCCGAATGGATAAAAAAATTGCTAAAATCTATAGGATTAAACTCAATTAATAACATTGTTGATGTTACAAATTATATAATGTTTGAAATTGGTCAACCACTTCATGCATTTGATGCTAAAAAAATAAATGGCAACAAAATCGTAATTCGAAAAGCTAATCAAATTCCTTTTGTAACACTAGATAATATTGAACGAAAACTGAACGGCAGTGAACTCATGATTTGTGATTCGGAAAAGGAACTATGCATGGCTGGCATATACGGAGGTATTGATTCGGGAGTTAGCGACCAAACTACTTCTATCTTTTTAGAAAGTGCAAATTTTAATCCTGTTTCAATTCGTAAAAGCTCTAAATTACATGGCTTAAAAACCGACTCCTCGTTCAGATATGAAAGAGGTGCCGACCCAGAAATTACTATTTATGCTCTTAAAAGAGCCGTAAGTCTACTTTCGGAACAATTTCCAGAAATAAAATACACTGAAATTATTGATGAATACCCGAATCCAGTAATTCCTCAAACGATAATTATTGAACTTGAAAATTTATGGTCGTTAATAGGCAAAAAAATACCAAGCGAAGCTATAAAAAAAATACTTATTTCTTTAGATTTCAAAATAATTTCTGAAAACCATACTCGCTTTGAAGTAATTTCTCCACTCTATCGAACAGATGTAACACGCGAAGTAGATGTTATAGAAGAAATCTTAAGAATTTACGGGTTTAACTCTATCGAAATTCCCGAAAAAATCTCCTATACACTAAATTATAATTCTGAAACAAACAACGATAAAGAAAAACTAAAAGAAAAAATTTCAGAATGGCTATCATCCAACGGATTTTACGAATCGATTAATAATTCACTTTCAAAAACTGAATATTTTGATAAATTTGATTTTTTAAACAAATCGGAAGCTGTTAAAATATTAAATCCTTTAAGTAAAGAACTTGAAATTATGCGTCAATCATTACTTCCTGGATTACTCGAAAACATTTTATTAAATCAAAATTATCAACAAAATGATGTTCGATTATACGAATTTGGTAAACATTACTCTTTTAATCACCTCTTTTCAAATTATAATGTAACACAAAAACATCAAGAAAAAGAACATCTATCTATTGTTCTTTGCGGAAATGAAAACACTGAGAATTGGAAATTTCCGAGTGTAAAATCCGATTTTTTTTCGATAAAAAAAATTGCTGAAGAATTAATAAATTATTCTCGTATCAAAAACAATTTTATTATCTCTGCATTCAAAAACAATCAATTTAAAGAAGGTTTAAAATACTCATGGAGCGATAATCAACTTTTTATGCAGTGTGGTATAGTTCATCCAAAATTATTAAAACATTTCGACATTAAACAAGACGTATTTTTCCTTGAAATTGATTGGGAATTGTTTTCAAAAATTGCATTAAAACAAACCATTAAGTTTATCGAAATTAATAATTACCAGTCGGTTAAACGCGATTTAGCGTTACTCATCGATAAAAAAATTGAATTTTCCGAAATTCAATATATTGCCCAAAAAAGTGTTGGTAAACTCCTAAAAGACATCAACTTGTTTGATGTTTATGAAGGTGAAAAATTACCACATGATAAAAAATCATACGCTATTAGGCTTACACTGCAAGATAAAGATAAAACCATGACCGATAAAGAAATAAACAAGGTTATGGATAATTTAATAAATTCGTTGAAAACCAATATTAACGCTGAAATTCGTTAAAGAGAATAATAACAATTAATTATTTGGAGGTTCAATTGGATAAAATTGTAAAAATCGAGAACAATGGTAACGAGATCCGCCCTGATTGCTTTATTAGCTTAGAAATCACATCGATTTGTCGGTTTTTCAAGCATATAACTATCACAGCAAGGGTAACTATACGTCCATGACTGATATTGTAATATTAGGTGTAACCGAAATTGATGTAAACTTTAATGGCAATGTTGTTACCCATTCCGATGGATATCTTTTGCACGGAATTGGTGGCTGGCAAAATTGCTTGCATGCAAAATGTGTAATTATACCAATTTCTTTATTCCGCGACCGACTCCCTGTGTTTGTTGATGAAGTTACTACATTATGTGGGCCTGGTGAACTTATTGATGTAATAGTTACCGAACGGGGAATTACTATTAATCCAAAGCGTACCGATTTAATTGAAAAAATGAAAAACAACAAATTACCAATAAAAACAATTCAAGAATTAAAAGAAGAAGCCGAAAAAAATTGCTACAAACCCGCTAAACCAAAATTTAGTGATGAAGTTGTTGGAGTTGTCAAATTGGTTTAAGAAAATGTTTTAAATTCAAATTATAAAGACATTGATTAGTAAAATATTTATTCACACAAAATTCCTTGATAATTACCAGGGAATTTCTTTATTCAAAAGAGATGACAGATATTATTTCAAAAGCGGCACTTTTTGCTCAAAACCATCATCAAAACTGCGATCCATCGCACGATTGGTGGCATGTTGAACGAGTTTGGAAATTAGCCAAAAAAATTGCAATACAAGAAAATGCAACCCTTCAAGTTGTTGAACTAGCAGCCCTTTTACATGATATAGACGATAGAAAAATTGTTGGTGAAACTGCTTCAAAGAAACTACTAACCACAACTAAGTGGCTAAATGAAAACAATGTTTCGATCGAGTTAACCACTATAATATTAAAAATCATTCAAGAATTGTCATTTAAAGGTGCTGGTGTTGAAACTCCAATGAGTACAATTGAAGGCTGTTGTGTTCAAGATGCCGACCGGTTAGATGCAATTGGAGCTATTGGTGTTGCTCGGTGCATGGCGTACACAGGGACGGTAAATCGTCCATTGTACGACCCAACTTTATTACCCAAAATTCATGAAACATACAACGATTATAAAAAAGGAAGAGGGACTGCCATAAACCATTTTTACGAAAAACTTCTTTTACTAAAAGATAGAATGAACACAGATACAGGAAAAAAAATTGCATTGTACCGTGATGAGTTTTTACAAGTATATTTAAAGCAATTTTTAATCGAGTGGGAACAGCTTGATTTTGACATTAATACACCAACTAATGTTTAGCCAAAACTAAATCAATTAATTCTGATTTAGTATATGGATATTCAATAAAACGAACATTGCTGAATATTAGCGTATACTCACTTCGCTCAAATTTTTTAAACTGTGAACAACTAATAACAACCAGAGTTTCGCTTGTAAATCGTGTTGAAATTTTATTTATAATATCAATTGCTTTAATATTATTCACTAATTCATCAACAAAAATAATATCCGGATATCTTTCAGAATAGTTTGATAGTACTTTAATTGCATCAATATAGTCGATAAAAGATATAACTTCTTCACATTTTTCTTCTAATGTACTGCAAACATAATTTAATACTTCTTTATCGGAGCAAATTACTGCAGCTTTTTTAACATGTTTTTCAGAAGTTACTTTATTTATTGGCATTTGAACTATCGGTTCAAAAATTAGTTTACAAGTTACTTCATTTGACTTATTTTTAATAAAATCCATGTCAACATTTAAAAGCAAACATATTTTTCTCAAGAATGCAAAATCAATAATTATCTGAGGAGTAGTTTCGTAGTTTGTAAACATATTAAAGAAACTTGATGATTTTATTGTGTTTATTTGATTATCAATCAAATCATCTATAAAAAATTTTATATTTATTTCTAATTTGTTATCAGAGTTAATGAATTGAACAATTTTAATATTGGGGAAACTCGAATGTAGAACAGAATAATTTACTGCATAATCAACTATAAAAATGAACGATTTTTCGTTTAATTCCACCTCCATCTCACTAGATAACTCATTAATATAAAAAATATTTTTCCCTTTATATAGTACTTCTCGGCTATTAATATTATAAAACAACTGTGCAAATAAAGTTTCAATACAAACTTCTTTAACACTAAATTCGTCTTTATTACTAAGGATATTATGTAAAAAAGTTAAATTATTATATTCTGATTGCAAGTAACTAATTAGTTTTGAATCATTATTTTCATTATCAGCATGCATGATTTTATAAATCCGTTGCATTCTGAAACTTAAATTTTGAAAATGATAGTAAAAAATATTTTCTAATGAACTTGATGCTTCAGATAGTTTGTTCTTAGTTTGATAAAATTCGGTATTTTCAATAAAAGTAACAATTGCATGCGATATTACCCCCTTTTCATCTTCGTCAATAACAGGACTTATCCATACATCAAAATATTTTTCCTCTTCACCCAAAAATAAATTAAAATTACTATGAATTATCTCTGAGCGTGAAATCATTTGATTAATTAAACATTCGGAATTAGAAATTGAACAAATAATGTTAGGATTTTTTTGAATCAATTCGCATGGACAATTAACCAAGTTGCCTATTTGACTGGTACAATTACTTTTATTTATAACTTTTCGGCTTTTAATGTCGACAATAAACACTGGTATTGGTAAATTACTAACAACCAGACTAAGGGTTGATAGCTCATTTTTAAAGTTAATATTTTTGGTAATAATTTCGTTGTTATTAACTATATAAAATATAAATTCGTTCTCATAAACTTTTGAAGCATATATTGAAACAAATAAACCCAAATCTCTTGATTTCATCTTGACAATAATATCAATATTGGGTTGAGTTTTTAAATTTTCAAAAAAATGAATAAACTCATCTAAGTTGGTTTCATCGATAAATTCAAATAAGGGTTTATTATATAAACTAATCTTTTCTACCCCTAAGAAAACAGAAAAAGAAGTGCTAAAATCTTTAATATTTCCATTTTTATCAGTAACTAAACTACATAAAGTTGTACTTTCTAAATAGTCGCGAAATCGTTGTTCGTTGAACCTAATTAAATCCTCTGATCTAACTTTATCCGACACATCAATAATAAAACCTTCTAATGCTACGGGATTTCCATTATCATCATATACACACCTTCCTTTTTCTAACACCCATTTATTTTCATTATTTGCCGTTTTAATTTTATATTGTCCTTCAAATAAACCAGCATTTTCAATAACTTTTTGCCATTTACTCCACAATAACTCCTGAAATTCGGGCAATATTATTTCACTAAACGAAAGTTTATTATTGTCAATAAAATCTTCAACATGGTAACCTGTTAAATCAAAACAGCCATTACTCATAAATTTCATTGTCCAATTTTTATCTATCGAACATCGATATATCACACCCGGAATGTGATTAAAATAGGTTTGTATGGTTTTTTTAGTTTCATATAATTCAATAATGGCATCAATGTTTTCATTTACTTTTCGCATAACCATTACCGCTCCAACAGGCTCACCAATCGAATTATTTTTGATAATAATGCGATTTTCAACATCAATAAAACCACCAAGCTTCGAATTTATCTCCAAAACTAGAAGCGTTTCATTTACTTTTGATATATTTTCAGCAGCTTTATTTAATGAATCAAGAGCATTATTTAGCTTTATCTTTGACGTTGGACTGATAAAACTTTCAATATTTTTAAAAATTAAATCTTCCTTATTGTACCCTAAAAGCTGATTTACCGAAGAAGTAACCGAAATAATTATTCCTTCGAAATTTACTTGCCAAACCACTTCGTTTATATGCTCTAAAATTAACTTTTCTTCATCAAAATAATCTACACTAGCAGGTTTTTTAAATTTATTTCCGCCTGCTTTAATATCTATGATTAGCTGATTAACAACCCCTTGCTGTTTATAAACAGGTGAAACACCCACAATAACTATTTTATCATTAATAGAATTGGCAAGTACATATTTATTTTCCGCTACAGTGCAATTATCAAAAAGATATTTTATTCTATCCTTTAATTCCTTATTTTGCATTGCATTAATGAAATGATTAAAATCATATTTTTCCTCAATATTTATGTTCAAAACATTAGCAGCAAAAATTTTTGCAGTATAATTTATAAATTCAATCGAATAATCCTTATTTACAATTATCAAACTTTCTGTATAACTATTTAATGCACTTCGTATTTTTGTAATATTACTATATAAACTCCTTTCATCGATGTATTTTTGACCAATTACAAAATATATAATAAAAAAAACTAAAACCAAAACAACAGATAATAAAATTGGTGAAACTACTTTTGGCTGTAAAAATGAAATAAAATCTTCGTTCAAAACATCAACTCCAATAAGAGCTATCATTTCATTATTTTGACTTAAAATAGGCGAAACTACCGAAATAAAGTTCCCCCATTTATCGGTATATGGTTTGCAAATAATCTCTTTTTTATTAAAATAAGCATCATAAAATTCCTTTGGCGCATCTTGATACTTTTCGCCAGGCTCAGCTAAATCGGTTTTATTTGTATAATTTCTATTGTCTGGTTCCGAGTCGATATAAAAAAACAGAGAAGAATCTCGCATGCCCAATAAGTATGTATATCTAATATTGGGTGTGGAATTGTTTAATGCAGTTAATTTTTGCTTTAAAGATATGTAATCGACATTGGTAACATCCGTTGAATCTCCTTTTAAAGATAAAATCTCGTTATAATTTATTACTGATTTTATTGAATTAATTTTTTCAACAAGCCTAACATGCTGATTTTTTACACTGTCAATGTAATTATTATAGGAACTAAAAAAACCTAATGACAAAATTAATATTGATAAAAAGATAATGGTTAATATTTGAATATTTTTTGAATTCATGGCTGACAATTTATTATTAACAAAAATACAATTTAAAACAATTCAAAATCATTCTGATTTGTTGGGTAATAATTAGATTTCAAAAATCAAATTAATAATTTAATCTTCAAATAATTTAAATTTATTCTAATGAACTTACGTGTAAATCAAATGTTGTATTGAAGCAAAAGATAATAAATGACAATTTTCAACAAAATTCCTTTACGAAATATATTTTTAATAACTGCATTGATTTTAGGATTAATAGCTGGTAATTTTGCACACGTCATCAAAGACTACATCATCTATATTTTATTATTTATGATGACAATATCATTGCAATCAATACCTTCAAAAACATTTAAACCTGAAAAAAAAATACTAAAACCTATACTTCTATCTATTATTTTAAACTATTTTCTTTTTAGCGTAATTTTATTTATTTTGGTATTTATATTCATTCCGTTTGAAAAAGAGTTATATGCAGGTTTTATTTTAATTGCCATATCGCCACCTGGTTTAGTTATTGTTCCGTTTGCGGTACGAATGAATGCAGATGTTGATTGGGCAACTGTTGGAGTGATAGGTTCCTATTTATTTTTACTTATTTTGTTTCCTTTGACAATGTACTTTTTTAATGCGGAAATTGACTTTTTTGAAATTCTAAAACTATTATTTTATTCGGTCATTTTACCTCTTTTTCTTTCTCGAATTTTAAGAAAACTACCCACCTATTCATTTATTTCAAATTATCAAGGCAAATTAATCGATATTTCATTTTTCGCCTTAATTTATGTTGTGATTGGTATTAATAATGAAATTTTAACAAATAATTTTTTAATGGCATTAAATCCATTATTTGTATTTTCAATTTTATTATTCCCTTTATCTTTTCTGTTTATTTATTTCAGTAAAAAAATAAATTTAAGTCAAAAAGACACAATAAATAGAGCATTAATGTTTAGTGTTAAAAATAATGGATTTTCGGTGGTAACCTCTCTATCATTATTTGGGACTACAGCAGCAATTCCCTCTGCTGCATTAAGCGTTGTTCTTTTAATTTATTTAATAATATTTCCTAATATAATTAATAAGATGAGCTAGGCAATACTACTACCAAAGAGGAGTTGGATAAATTCCCTTATCATGAAGTAACCTAAGATTACTAATTACCATGCTACGATCTTCACGATAGGTAACGCCAAACCATGATGCAGAAGTATTTAACACATTAACTTCGGCTAATCCATCTTTTACAAGGTCGTTTACAGCATAAGGAATATAAAACTCTGCTTTTTCGCTATAGTGATTTTGTTCCAGAAATTTCTCAAACATATTTTGTAAATAATGAAACAAATCGGGTGTAAATCCCCAAAAGTTCATCGAAACAATAGAGTTTGGATTTAATTGTTTTTTAAAGCCATTTTCATCTTCATAAACTATTTCCCCATTAATTTCTTGAATTTTTGTATGCTCCTGAACATCTGTCATAAATCCATTTTCGTTTACGCGGCAAACGCCTCTCGAAACGAATCCATTTTCGGAAAGAGTGTTTTGTAAATAATAACCCACCATCGAAAATTTCCCTTTGCCATCATGATTTTTTGTTAAAAATTGAGACATTTGTTTAAAGGCATCGGCACCATAAAAATCATCTCCATTAATCACAGCAAATGGCTCTTTAATAACTTCTGAAGCCATTAAAACAGCATGCCCAGTTCCCCAAGGTTTTGTTCTATTTGAAATCGAAAACCTTTCAGGAACAGATTCTATTTCTTGAAGAACGTAATCTACTTTAATTTTTCCCGAATACTTATCGGAAATTGCCTCCTTAAAATCATGCTCAATACTTTTTCGAATAACAAAAACAACCTTCCCAAATCCAGCTTTGTAGGCATCATAAACCGAATAATCAATAATTGTTTCGTTAGTAGGTCCCAAGGTGTCAATTTGCTTTAAACCGCCGTAACGACTTCCTACTCCAGCAGCTAAAATTAATAAAGTTGGCTTCATTTTTTTCATTTTTTTCATTACAAAATTACATTTTTTAAAGAACTTTAAAAAATCAATTACTATTTAAATATGGAAATCTCCTATTAAAATTATTGCAATTAATTAACAAATAATTTCACGCGTCTGATTATCAATATTTTTGAATAAAAAAAATGTTTAATATATTTAATTATAGGCAAATTTTATTCTTAAAAATTGAAGTAAATAATTGTTAAAAAAACCATATTGTATTTTTTTATTAATTTAGTCGCTTGAAAAAAAAGTTTTTGGGATAAACTTTATTAAAAAATACACTTCAAAAATAACCTATTTATTAATCAAAAAATTAAGCATGAAAAAAGGGTACTTGTTGATTTGTTTATTATTGGTAACTTTATTTACGTCTGAGGCACAAAAAGCAACCATTAAAGGAACCGTAATCGATTCCCGAACCAAAGAAACATTAGTTGGAGTTAATGTTTATGCAGATGCAAAACATGGTACAGTAACCGATGTTTTTGGGAATTACATTTTAGAAGTTGAACCAGGTTCATACACCGTTAAATATTCATTTGTTGGTTATGGTGAATATACACAGGATTTTAACCTTAAAGCAGGTGATATTAAAAATGTGAATATTTCGATGGTTGAAAAAACAAAACTTTTAGATGAAGTGGTAGTTAGTGTTGGACGTCATGAACAAAAGCTAGCCGATTTAACAGTTTCTGTAGAGCTTATTAAACCTAAAATGCTCGAAAACAATAATACCATCTCGTTGGAAAGTGCCTTACAGCAAGTTCCTGGAGTTACGATATACGAAGACCAAGCAAGTATTCGTGGAGGAAGTGGTTATTCGTATGGGGCTGGCAGTCGTGTTTTATTATTATTAGATGATCTTCCCTTATTAACGGGAGCAACCGGCGAAGCAAAATGGTGGATAATTCCCATCGAAAACATTGACCAAGTTGAAGTTATCAAGGGAGCGGCTTCAGCTATGTATGGTTCATCGGCAATGAATGGGATAATGAATGTAAGAACTGCTTGGCCAACCTCACACCCCGAAACTAAACTTGTAAGCTATACGGGCGTATACACTAACCCCCAACGTCCAGAAATTAAATGGTGGAGTAATAATTTACAATCGTTTAGTGGATACCAAATTATGCACTCCGAAAAATTAGGCAATTTTGACTTTGTTGTTTCTGGTAATTTACTAAACGACCAAGGATACCGTAAAGACGACTATTCACAGCGTGTTGGAATAAATTTTAAAACCCGTTATAGAAGTAAAAAATACGAAGGTTTGTCTTATGGATTAAATGCTGGAGCAAATCGTCGCTGGACAAAAAGTTTTTTGTTTTGGAGAACCGAAAAGGAAATTAATGGTACCGATACAAATACTATTGTTTATCCATACGAACCAGACCCTAATGTTACAGTGATGGAGCAAACCAATACCTATTTAACCGTTGACCCATTTTTAGTATATTTTACTAAAACAAATAAACATAGTTTAAAAGGAAGAGTTTTGCATGCTAATAACGAAACCAACACCAATCAGAACAACAAAGATATAATGTATTACGGTGAATATCAATACCAACATATATTTGGCGATAATTTGGTTTTAAATAGTGGAGCATCGGGAAGCTATTGTGCATCTGAAGCTCAAATTTTTGGTGCCGATTTTCATTATGCTTCATCAGCTGGAATTTTTTCACAAATAGATAAAAAATGGAACCGTTTAAATTTATCCTTAGGTGCTCGTATCGAAGGATATCGTGATGGCAAACAAGCAATGGAATGGAAACCCGTTTTAAGAGCTGGAGCTAATTATCGTGTAGGAGATAAAACATTTTTCAGAGCATCATTTGGACAAGGTTATCGATATCCAACTATTGGCGAAAGATACATGAATTCTTCTGCCGATGCAGTTAATATTTTTCCAAACCCATATCTAAAATCGGAAATTGCTTGGAGCGGTGAAATAGGTTTAAAACAAGCTTTTACGGTTAGTAACTGGAATGCTTTTGTTGACATTGCGGGCTTCTTTACCGATTATACCGATATGATTGAATTCCGATTTGACACATACTTTCCTGATTCATTACCAACTTTTTATAGTATTGATTCACTTACAAAATATATTACCAGTAAAACTGGGTTTAAGGCTGAAAATGTTAGCAAGGTTCAAATTTACGGATTTGAATTAAGTTTAACTGGTCGTGGTTCCATTCGTAATATTCCAATCTCTTTCTTAGCGGGATACACATTTATTAATCCTGTTGATTTAAGTGGCGATAGTAGCAATACAACAAGTTTTTTAAAGTATCGCTTTCAGCATAACGTAAAAGCCGATGTAGATATTAGTTATAAAAAACTATCTATTGGAGGCTCCTTTGAATATTTCAGTAAAATGGTTTCAATTGATCAAATTTTTGAAGATGAAATAATGATACCTATTGGTTCTATTCGCCTACCCTCTGGCATTTATATTTTTCCAGGCATGAAAGAGTATCGTGAGCAGAAAAAAGGTGGGGATTACTATCTAGATTTTCGAGTTGCATGGCAAATTAATGCCAATTCAAAATTTGCGGTAGTTTTAAAAAACGCTCTAAATCGCGAATATATGATTCGTCCAGGCGATGTACAACCACCACGCAACATTGCACTTCAATATTCGTTTAGAATGTAAAAAAACGTTTTAGATAAGCTTTTTTTCCAATTGAATTATTTAACTTTGTACCCTAAAGTAAAAAACTTTGGGGTACTTTATTAAAACACTATTATGAAAAAAACAATTTTAATTATTCTGATAATTTTCACATCAGTCATTTCATTTTCGCAAAACACAGCCACCATCAAAGGTACTGTTATTGATGCAAAGACAAAAGAAACTATGGTTGGGGTTAATATTGTAGTTGACGATACCACCGGAGTTTCCACCGATGTTTTTGGAAACTTCATGCTTAATTTAACCCATGGTAAACATAAACTTGAATTTAGGTTTATAGGGTATACTTCGGATATCAGGCAAATTATTATTGCCCGTGGAACAGAAATGCGAAAACTAGTTATTGAGATGGTGCCTGAGCAAAAATTGCTCAATGAGGTAGTTGTTAGTGCAGGTAGGCACGAACAAAACATGGCAGAAGTTACAGTTTCGATGGGATTAATAAAGCCCAAACTATTAGAAGATAACAATACCCGAAACATCGAATCGGCTCTTGATAAAATGCCCGGAGTTTCGATGATGGAAGGACAAGTTAGTATTCGTGGTGGTAGCGGATTTTCGTACGGTGCAGCAACTCGAGTTTTACTTATGATAAACGACTTACCCATATTAGCAGGTGCCAGTGGGCAAGTAAAATGGTGGGCTACTCCACTCGAAAATATTGAGCAAATTGAAATTATTAAAGGAGCCTCCTCGGCATTATTTGGTTCCTCGGCACTAAATGGCACAATTAACATTCGTACAGCTTGGCCTGGCGCTATTCCGCAAACCCAAATCACCTTCTACTCTGGATTATATGGTAAAGCCGAACGTAGTGTTTTAAATTGGAAAAAAGGAGCTCAACCAAATTTTTCGGGCATACAATTTTCGCACAGTCAACGTATGGGTAACTTCGATTTAGTTATTGGTGTTAACGGACATACCGATGACGGTTATAGAATGAATGACTCTAGACAAAGAGTTGGGATGAATGTTAATACACGTTATCGAAGTAAAAAATTTGAAGGCTTAAATTATGGTATAAACTTTAATACAGCCTATCGTATATCTGAACCTTATATTATATGGAGAAATGCACCAGATAGTGTTTACTATTCAACTCAAGGTTTTAATAGCGTAAATAAAAACACTGCCATTAATTTCGACCCATATATTACATACTACTCAGGCAACACAAAACACAGCCTTAAAGGGAGATATTTTTACATTAAAAACGAAACTCGAGCAGGCATAAACAACGACGAAACCTTATACTATGGCGAATATCAAATTCAAAAAACATACGACAAAGGGCTTACTTGGTCATCGGGTGCTTCATTTTCGCGAGGTATGACAATTTCTGAAATTTATGGCAAATCAAAACGAGCAACAAACAGTAGCTCCTTGTTTACTCAACTTGACCAAAAATATAAAAATTGGACATTTTCGCTAGGTGGCAGATTAGAGTTATACAACTTTAATGATGACGTAGACATAGTTGATACAATTATTGGAGATACAAAAAAGTTTGCAAAATTTTTCGAAAATGTTAAACCAGTATTTCGTTCAGGAATTAATTACAAATTATTTGAATATACTCATTTAAGAGCAAGCTACGGTCAAGGATACCGTTATCCAACTATTGCTGAAAAACATTTGAGAGCATCCGAAGGCGGGGTAAATTTATTTCCAAACGACTCCTTAAAAGCCGAAACCGGCTGGAGTGCAGAAATTGGATTAATGCAAGGGTTTAAAATTAGCGATTGGAAAGGCTATATTGATATTGCTGGTTTTTGGACCGAATATAATAACATGATAGAATTTGAATTTGGAACGTTTTTCCCTGCAGTAATCCCCGACACTTTAACTGGCTCAAACTTGCCTGCTTTTATTAGCGATCATGTTGGATTTCAAGCTCGAAATGTAACACTAGCTCGTATTACAGGGATAGATGCAACGATAAATGGTACCGGAAAAATCTCAAAATTTCCTGTAACCTTTTTAGCTGGTTACACTTATACTATCCCGATTAATCTGGCTGCTGCTGACTCAATAAAAGGCACCGAAGCCGAAGTGTTAAAATATCGTAGTTACCACAATGCAAAAGCAGATATTGAAGTTGGATTTAAAAAACTTTCGATTGGAATGAGTTACAACTATTTTAGTAAAATTATTAATATTGATGAAGCATACCAGGATACAATTTTTATTAAAATCGGTACTACTACAATAAATACTAAAAAAGTAATTTTACCCGGTTTAAAAGAATATCGAAAAGAACATAATGGTCCTCAACATGTATTTGATTTTCGCATTAGTATGAATATGGGTGCTGGATCTAGGTTGTCGTTTGTTGTAAAAAATGCTTTTAATAAAGAATACATGGTTCGACCAGGAGATGTGCAAGCACCTCGAAATTATTCGATACAATATATTTTAAAACTATAGTGAATACAAATATTCCTATTAAAGTTTTAGTTGCTCCTTTAAACTGGGGTTTGGGACACGCCACAAGGTGTGTCCCAATTATTAACGAATTAATTAAACAAAATGCTGAGGTAATTATTGGTTCAGACGGAAACGCCTTAAAATTCTTACAAAAAGAATTTCCAAATCTTACATGTGTTAATCTACCAAACTCTGAAATTAAATATTATAATTCAATCCCCGCTTGGCTTAGTGTTATTTTGCAAATTCCAAAATTTATTTATCAAATTTATAGAGATAAAAAAATTGCAAATGATTTTCTTAAAAAAAATCATATCGATATTATTATTTCAGATAATCGCTATGGGCTTTATTCATCAAAAGTAAGAAGTGTTATTATTACACACCAAATTCAAATAAAAAATGTGGGTTTTGAATTTATTCCAAATTATTTTATTCGCAATTTCATTTCAAAATTCAATTTGTGCTTAATCCCCGATTTTGAATCGGTAAACGAATCTCTTGCCGGAAATCTATCGCACGGTTCGTCTATTATTAAGAACACCATCTATATTGGACCTTTGAGCCGCTTTAATTTTATAAATCAAACCCAACAATTAGATGTAATTCCAGTGATTATTTCGGGTCCAAACCCACTTAAATCAAAAATACAAAAAACGCTAATTGATGTTTTAGCCACGTCAAATTACAAGTTTTTAATTATATCTGGTGATGTAATACTTAATAAATTTGTTGAAAAAGGAAACATTAAAATTGTATCTCACCTCAACAGCGATGAATTGGAGAAAACAATTAACAATTCGCCCTTAATTATTTCGACGGGAGGTTACTCCTCAATAATGGATTACTATAAAATGCAAAAAAAAACAATTTTTATTCCTTTCCCTGGACAAACCGAACAGGAATATTTAGCTAAACATCTTAATAACTATCCCCTTTTTAGTTTTTTGAAATACAAACATTTAAAAAAATTACCCGAATTAATTCATGAAAAAATTCATGAAAAAATTGATATCGAAGCTGAAATTAAAAAGTCTTTGTATAAGGATCAATTATCAAATTGCATCTCACAAATTTTAAAAATTGAATAATCTTTAGGTTATATCGTTAAAAAATAGTTGATATTTGCATTTCTAAACTAATGAGATGATTGGTATTTGGGATAAAATTTTATGGATAAAGTTTTTAAAATTTGGCATAGTTGGCTTTTCGGGCTTATTTATCGATTTTGGAATAACCTATATCTGCAAAGAAAAACTTAAAATCGAAAAGTTTATTTCAAATTCAATTGGCTTTTGTATTGCTGCATCGTCAAATTACATTTTTAACCGTATCTGGACTTTTCGGAGTACAAATCCAGAAGTAATGGTTGAATTTAGCGAATTCTTTCTAATTTCACTCATCGGACTTGGTATTAACTTATTAATATTGTGGATTTTAACCAACAAGTTTTCTAAAAACTTTTATTTATCAAAACTTTTTACGATTGCAGTAGTAACTGTTTGGAATTTTGGAGCTAATATGCTAATTACGTTTAATTAATTTAAGCTTTTTGCATCGAAACTAAACGGTAATAAATTATCAATACCATTTACTATTATTATTTTCCCCTCAGAACCCGATAATATAAAACGTATGGGCTTGTTTTGAAGCGTTTCGTACTCGAGCATTACTTGCCGACAACTACCGCAAGGAAAAACTGGATGCTTTAGAGTATCTGAAATATTATTTGCCGTAATGGCTATTGCTTTAAAAGGCATCTTTGGAAATTTAGATGAAGCAAAAAACATTGCCACCCTTTCGGCACATAATCCAGATGGATAAGCCGCATTTTCTTGATTGGTTCCTAAAATAATTTCATTATTCTCTAATAAAATTGCTGCCGAAACCTTAAATTGAGAATATGGAGCATACGCGTGATTTAAATATTTCCGAGCTTCAATTAATAATATTTTAGCTTCTTCATCTAATTCATTAATGTCATTAAATTCGGTATAATCTATACTAATTTTTTTGCTTATCATGGCTTATCTTTTTGAGGTCGTTGAAACATAAAGAAAGTATAAAAGAATGCAAAGAAACTCAAACCGTCCTGAGGCTCTATTGTATCTTCGGTCATCATCGACAAAAGTAGTACAATAAAAAATACCATGAAATAATAATCATTATATTTTTTAGTTTTGATTACGGGATATACAAGCGAAAAAACAAACCATAAAAATCCAAAAACACCGAATGCGACAAAAATTGATAAAAACTGATTATGGCTTCGCATGCGGGTATCTTTTAATGGCGAATATTGAGCCATGAGCTCGTCTCTAAAGACATCGGGCAAATCGCCAGTACCTGTTCCAAACCAAAAATATTTATGAATTAAATCAATAGAAACTCTCCATAATTCGATTCTTTGAATAATACTATGTCCTTGAATATCACCATTCATGCGATAGTTTTGATATTCCCAAAACAATTTATACAATCGTGATTTAAAACTAATAAATTTCGTATAATTATAATTTGCAACACCTTTTTCAATGTTATCAATATCCCAATTAGAGAGGCTTTTAACACCCTGATAATCTTTTCGTAAGCCCTTAGAATTTAAATACCTAATTAATGTAATTCGAATATCCTGTCCATTACTATCTTTTTTATAAAATGGAATTTTGCTTCTTTCTTCCCAAGCGGTTTTTAATTCGGGCAAACACATGTACAACCCTGTCCATGAACCATTTTCTACAGGCATATATATAGTATCATGAATATATTTTGCCCCAAGCGAAGTGGTATCATCTAACTTTATTGTTTGTTCGGCTTTGGGTGTAAAATAATTATGGATCAATTGATATGAATACAATGTTACTAAAATTGGTACAATCACAATAATGGATATCAGAACAAGACGTAGACTGCTATTTTGCTTTGCATGTATAAAAAAATGTAGTAGTAATAACAACCAAATGATGAAAATTATTAAAATACCAGTCATCGACTGTAAAATAAATAAAAATTGGATAAACCAGATTATTATACTAAAGAACAATACTTTATATATTAATTTATATTTGTTCTCGGATAAACAAAAATAAACCAACGAAAAAACAGCAATACAAATATTTAAACTTAGCCTAATATGCGAAATAAATGGCGAAATGTGTCTAATTTCGCTCACATCTTGAGTAAAATAAATAAACACTCCCACAAAACTTGCCGCTAAAACAGCTCCAATGTGAGTGAACAATATGGTTTTAAATTGTTTATTCGAAATCATTGAAGTAGTGGATAAAACTAATGCTAATGCAAAAATTGGAATTTTAGTTCGTAAATCATTAAACCCATAATCAAAATTTGAAGTATTAATTAGCCATAAAACATGTAACACAAATATTGATGAAAAAATTAACGCGGGTTTATTATTAAAAAATGTTTTAAATTTGATTTTAAAATTTCCTTCTAATAACCAATTTGCCGATAATGTTAACATGGCTACACTCATTCCAAATTTTGAAAGTGGAAGCGAAACCGCTAAAAGTAAAAGCCCAAAATAAAAAATATTTTTATGTATTTTCTGTGGAAATAGACTCATTTTTAATTTTCCAATATTAACATAGCATATCCTAAACGTAAATTAACAAAAAAAAGTATCTATTTATGAAATATCATTTTTGATTTTTTAAAAGAGAATCATATTGAGCTTTGTTTTTCAACACTTCAACAGCCTTAGAAACTTCAATGTCTGTTTTTAGCATTACCTGAATTTGTCCTTTTCGATAATAATACCTCGAAACAATTTCAACTTGTAACAACTCAATAATTTCGTTTTTATACTTATTTAAATCGTCCTCTTTATTATGTTTAAGTTTTGATTCTAAATTTTTAATTTCATCTTCGATAGCAGAATAATATTTTTCCTTAGTCGAAATAGATTTTAAACTTTTCAAAACCGACTCGGTTTCAGTTTCATAATCAAAATCCTTATCTTTAATATATTCGATAAATTGAGCATACACTTTATCTGAAATGGTAAAATCGGAAGGCGAATCAATTGTTTTATTGTTTTTATAAAAATAATTGGCAAAGTCGAAAATAACATATTTAGTGTATAAACTCGATGCGATTTTACTAAAAGTCGGATTTGAAACTAACACATCTGGTTCTATTCCACCTTTATCATAAACAGTACGTCCATTTTTTGTTTTAAACGCCACAAAGTTTGAATCAGAGACTTTAAATCTATCTTTTTGAGAGTAATCAATTGCTTGAATACATCTCCCACTCGGAATGTAATATTTAGCGATGGTAACTTTAAGTCGGTTATTGTAAGGTAATGGCACCACATTTTGAACCAGTCCTTTACCAAACGTTCGTTCACCAATCACTAATCCTCTGTCTAAATCCTGAAATGCACCTGCAACAATTTCTGAAGCCGAAGCACTCCCTTCGTCAACAAGCACCACAATAGGAATTTTAGTATCTACCGCAGTAAAGGTAGTTTTGTATTGGTTACTTCTGTCAGCAGTTTTACCTTTAGTATAAACAATTAAATTGTCTTTATCAACAAAAATATTCATAATTAAAACAGCTTCTTGAAGCAATCCTCCCCCATTTCCTCTTAAATCTAAGATGAACCCTTCAATATTTTGTTCTTTCAATTTTAAAAACTCCTCTTTTACTTCCTTTGCAGCATTTTCGGTAAATTGTTGTAGCCTAACATATCCAATTTTTTCGTCAACTTTACCCGAATAAGCAATATTTGGCAATTGTATTTCTTCGCGAACAATCTCTTTTGTAATTGGTTTTGTTTCGCCGTATGGAATGTATTTAAGTTTAACCGTTGTACCTGGCTGTCCTTTTAGTATTGAACTAACTTCTTCGGTTGTTTTTCCCTTAGCACTTTTATCATTTATTTCGATAATTTTATCACCTGGTGAAAGACCATTTTTTTGAGCTGGAAAACCTTGATACGGTTCAGTAATAACAACATACCCATCTTGTTCTTGAATTACTGCACCAATACCTCCATATTGACCGGTTGTCATTAATCGATACTCTTCAATGTCCGACTCGGGATAAAATACAGTATACGGGTCAAGCGACTCTAGCATTGCATCAATGGCTTTTTTTACTAAATCATTGGTATTTATTGGGTCAACATAATTTAAATTAAGCTCCTTAATAACACTCGAAAAAATATCGATATTTTTGGCAACGTCAAAATCGTTATTAATAAAACTCAATCCTACACCAACGATGCAAATAGCAACAAATGCCATTACATACTTTTTTAATCGTAGTTTTAAAGATATTTTCATGTTATTATTTTTTTATTATGGAACGGGGTCATAACCACTTTTTCCCCATGGGTGACATTTAGAAATACGTTTTAGCGTAAGCCAACCACCAAAAAAAGGTCCATGTTTACGAATAGCTTCAACTCCATAAGTAGAACATGTTGGAGTAAATCGGCAACTTGGCGGAAAAAAAGGAGATATAAGTGTTTGATATATTTTAATAAATAAAATCATGATAAAACCAATCCCTTTTGCAATTATATTCAACAATTTAGTAATCATGATTTTAGCTTCGGGTTACTGTTTGTGTAAGCTTTTGTAAAAGTAATCTAATTTTTGAATTTGCAGTTTCAAAATTAAGGATGTTTTTATCAATGTATATTAAAAAAAGTGAAATGTCTATTGAATTAAAACTCTCGGATTTTTGAAAATCAGATTTATTCAATCGGAATGACTCTTTAATTAACCGTTTAATTCTATTTCTGTCAACCGCTCTTTTAAAAATTCTTTTAGGAACGCTAACTGTAAATTGAACTGATGATTTATTTTCATTGTTTTTGGAAATTAAATAATATAATTTAAAAGGATGTACAAAAATAATTTCACCCTTGTTTAATGTTTCATTAATAAGTTGTCGTGAACGAAGCCGTTCGTACTTGCTGAATGTAAACATTAATGAAAATAAATCATTGTTTTTTAGAACACTTTTTAAGCTTCGTAAGATAATTATCGATAGCTGAAGTAATAGATGGTGTTTCGGGAGTGGGTGCTTGAAAAGACAATTTCAAACCAGCTTCGATAATTGCATGAGCAACATTTTCACCCAAAACTCCAAAATGCATATCAACATCCTTAATATTTGGGTAATTAAATATTAAAGATTCAACACCAGACGGACTAAATAAAACAATCATCTGAAATTCTGAAATATTAATAATTTCGGGTAAATTAACAGCCACATTTGTAAACATTATGGCTTTGGAATAATTTATTTTTTTTTCGTCTAAAAGCGAGGTAATCTGGGTTGCTCCCGAATCGGCACAAGGTATAATAAATTTTTCGTTTTTGTGTTTTCCACCCATGATGTCTATCATACCATTGGTGTAATTTTTACTGAAAAATATCTTGCGTTTACGATACGTAACATACTTTTGAAGATATAGAGCAATCGACTCGTTAAGGCAAAAATATTTCATCGAATCAGGAATATCTAATCTCATATCTTTTGCAAGTCGAAAATAATGATCAACTGCATTTTTACTCATTAAAACTACTCCCGTATGATCCAAAATGCCAACTCTTTCTTTCCTGAATTCTATAGCACTCACGCCTTCAATTTTAAAAAACTTTTGGAAAATAAATTCCACTTCATGTTTTTTTGAAATTTCGGCATATGGACTTTTTTCAAAATCACTTGGAGCAGGTTGAGATACTAATATTTTGCTAATCTTTTCCATTTTTTGTCCTTATCTGCTACTTAGTTATTATAATCATCGAAGTTTTAAAAATCAGAATATATGGTAAAAATTCGACGGTGCAAAGATAAATAAAAATTTTGTAGTAATTGTATGTTTTACTCCAAATTTCAAAAGCTTTTATGTTTTTATACAATGCAAATAATACAATTACTGCAATAGATAAATATAAAAAAAACGAAATATTACTATACGTGAAAATTAATAAAAAGGGAAATATTAATACAGAGCTAATACTCAGATTTAACAGGTTTTGCAAAATAAAACCCGCCGATTCAGCCTGGTTGTCAAACACATAACCAATAATTAAAACTAAAGCTGATTTTAATAAAACAAATAATAAATAAACTCCAGCAATAAGCATATAAAAATTGGATTCTGATATTTTAATTTCTTGAAATGAGGCAAAATGCTTAATGCCCAAAAACAACATCATTGAAATTGAAATAACTACTATAAAAATTATTGGTAATAAAATAGTTTCATTAAAAATATTTCCGTCACGTTCAAGCTGACCTAAAAATCTTTTTGAAAAAGGAGCTTTAATTGTTTGCAACCATCTTTGATGAAAATTGGTAGAAATGTAAATATATAATATGAAAACTACTAAAAAAGGGATAATTATCCAATCGTTATTATTTTGCTGAATCTCGTTTTTTGCATAACTTTTTGGTTTTAACAAATGATTTTCAAAAATTGAACTAGTATAAACCGTATCATTTTCAAAATGACTTAATGTGGGTGAATAAAACTGCAAAACTCTATCATAAGACATACTTTTTAAAATCGAATCGTGCTTTACATAAGGAAGCATTTCGACTTGCGGATAGGATTTTCCACTATATAAAGCAGTGTCGTTATGATTTGGCATTAGTGTTTTTGTTTTTGCAAAAGTACAAAAACAAAGTCTGAAAATTTAGAATTATTATTGATTTTTCCGTCTTTCAATTTCGTCTCGAATGTGCGATGCTTGTTCATAATTTTCTTCCTGAACAGCTTCATCGAGCATTTTTAACAACTCCTCGTCGGTATAATACTCATATTCATTTTCGTCGGATAAAGTATGTTCAATTTCGGTATCATCTTCTTTAACTTTTAATGAATTTTCATCAATAGAAGCATCTTTCATTATTTTTTCGTACGTATAAATTGGACAATTAAAACGAAGTGAAAGCGAAACAGCATCAGACGTGCGTGCCTCTATTTCTTTAAACTCCTTTCCATTTGTTGCTATCATTTGCGAATAAAAAACACCCTCTTCAAGTTTGTAGATAATCACTTCTGTAATTTGAATCGAAAATGTATCGGCGAAGTTTTTAAATAAATCGTGGGTTAACGGACGAGAATATTTTATTTTTTCAATCTGAATGGCTATTGATTGGGCTTCAAACCCTCCAATTATTATGGGTAATTTTCGTGTACCGTTCACTTCACGTAAAATTAAAGCATACGCATTATTCTGTGTTTGACTGTATGTTAACCCCTGTATTTCGAGCTTAATTTTCATAAATAAGCATTTTCATAAATTTAAAAACGTCAAATTACTAAATAAACACCGTTTTTATTTTATTGTTCGGAAATAAAATCTCATATAACTAACCCTTCGTTATCAAAAACAAATTTACAAAACTTTTAGATTACCTCAAACAAATTTTAATTATCTTGCTTAAAAATTCGCATTACACAATTTTTACAATCATAATCTAAGCGATACAAAAGCTCCTGATGTTGCAAAAATACTGGGTCATTAATTTGACTTAAAGGTTTTTCGCTTAAACGATGACATCTTCCAAACAAATACTTTATACAATGATGCGTTGTCATCAAAGGCAAATTGTCAAATTCTTGATGAAGTTCGGCACCCATACTTTCAACCTCAACACCATGATTTTCGTAAAAACGCTTTGCGTATGAATTTAAAATATTATTCGTGGCTACCGATTTTTTTTCGGGATACAAAGCTTCTTTATCACTACTTGGAACAAAAGGAATTGGCATTAATTCCAAGCGTTTTTCAAGTAAAATCTCTAAAAGATCGCGACGCATTTGATTCAAATCGGATATTCGTATAAACGGAATTTTTTCTGATAAAAAATTCACTTTCTGAACCGAAAAAATCGTATCTCCACTTTTTGAAAGTTGTTCGGTAATATTTTGTTTTGCTTTTTCTGTTTGAAGTGCACTGTCAAATTTGCCTTCTGGTTTTATGAATACACCAATGTTATCTTCGTCAACAACCGAAATGGTGAGTTTTTCATCAAAATCAACCTCAATTATTGTGGATATACAGCGACGGGTTCTTTCGGAACTTAATAATCGTTCAAATTCAATATCGCGATTCCGGTATATTTTAGCTCCTATAAAACATTCCTCAAATGAATCGTCGAAAATACGGTTATGATTTACTATGTTTACAACAAATCCATTAAGTTCGCCTTTTTTATTTAAAAAACAGAGTCCATCGCCATTTACAATGGTTTCGGTTGTATCAATGTCTAAATAGTTTTGCCCCATTCCAATCACTTTGCCGATGAATGCTCCCATCGATTTTGGAGTGTGAACATTAGCAATTTCCGAATTTCTACCAGTTACATTCAATTCGGTATAACCACGGTTAAACGTTTTATTTGGATTTGGTTCAAAACTTAAATTTACTGAACCAGATGAGGCTTTTTGATAACTTGAATTTTCGCATAAATACTTATCAAGCAATTTGCGATAATGCCCAACAATATTAATTACATAGGGCAAACTTTTCAATCGACCTTCGATTTTAAGCGAGCTAACTCCCGATTCGATTAATTTATCTAATTGATTTTCAAGATTTAAATCTTTTAATGAAAGAACGTGTTTTTGTTCAGTAATTGTCTGTTTGTTTTTATCAAGAATATCGTAAGGCAAGCGACAAGGTTGGGCACAACTTCCACGATTGGCACTTCGTCCTCCATTGCAAGCACTCATGTAACATTGTCCGCTGTAACTAACGCATAAAGCTCCATGAATGAAATATTCAAATTCGACATCTGTCGTTTTACGAATTTTCTGGATAGTTTCAATTGACATTTCTCGTGGAAGCACAACCCTTGAAAACCCAATAGATTCTAAAAACTTGATACGTTCAGGAGTATAGTTGTGCATTTGAGTACTAGCATGAATTGGAATTGGTGGTAATCCCACTTCTATTAAGCCAAAATCTTGAATAATCAGGGCATCAATTCCAGCATTATAACCCTCGAATGCCATTTTTTGTGCTGGTAAAACTTCTTCATCGTAAAGTAGTGTGTTTAAAGTCAGGTATACTTTTGCATGAAATTGATGGGCATATTTTACTAATTTCTCAATGTCGCGAAATGAATTTGAAGCAGCAAAACGAGCTCCAAAACTTTCGCCTCCAATGTACACTGCATCGGCACCATGACGAATGGCTGCCATTCCAATCTCGATATTTTTTGCTGGTGCAAGAAGTTCAATTTTTTTTTCCATTTATCGAGCCTTAATATCTACCGAACGATTGATGTATTCGGAGTAATCTTTTCGAATAATGGTATAGTCGGACGAAAATAATGGCGAGGAAATAATGAAATCAGCAGATGTTCTGTTAATTGCGACAGGTATGTTGTAAAGTGTTGCTATTCGTAATAATGCTTTAACATCCACATCGTGTGGTTGTGGTTGCATTGGATCCCACAAAAAAATCAAAAGATCAATTTTTGATTCCGAAATTAATGCTCCCAATTGTTGGTCTCCTCCCAATGGTCCAGATTTCAATTTTTGAATTTGAGGCAATGGACGATTGTTTGTATCACTAATTTTCTCAAACACCTCTTCAATAATATTACCAGTTGTTCCTGTACATATCATGCTATGATGCCAAAGGAATTCATGATTCCATGCCACCCATTCGGCGATGTCTTTTTTTCGATTGTCATGGGCAACTAAAGCGATGGTCTTGCGATTTTTTTTACTCATAATACCTATTTTCTATGATGCAAAAATAGTGTTTAAATTTTTAGTGAAGAATGTTTGCTTATTTTATTATTAGAGACATAATATTGATTTCTTTTTAAATCAAAAATGTCAATTTAAGATTAATTCATTAATCTTAAATTGACATTTTGAGTAAAGCTAAGAAAAAACAATGCGTTTTTACTTCTTAGTTTGCACTTTTGCATTTCCATGAAGGTTGAGTATAATACATCGAAAATTAAATGGTGCATTTTTGTCGTTGCAAAATGGTATTCTTCCCTACCGTATAAGCATAAAGTGCTGCTGGTAGAAAATAAAGATATATTTTTTCATCTTTTTATACGTGCTTCATCTTTTTTATATTTAATAAAATAAAGTTTGAAAACCTCTTGACATTTAAACATATTTGTTTTATATTTGCATTTGGTTAAAGTTGTAAGAAATTAATTTATTGAAATGTTTAAATTTCAAAACAATTCTTTTGTGCTTTTTAATGGACGGCTTAAAAACATTTCTGTCTATCTGTCCGTCTGTCTGTCTGTCGTTTAGTTCAATATTTTTTCAGTTTTTACCTTTTGTTTTATTTAAATAAATTGCTGTTTTATGGCTAAAAACTATTTTTAAAATTCTTTAAAAAATAATATTAATCATGAAGATAATAAAAGTGAAAACAATAAAAAATGAAATTATAGCAATAATTTTAATATTAATAGTATTAACTTCTTGTACAAAAAATGATGATAATTTACCAAAAATCGTTTTACAAAAAAACGTAACTCAAAAGATAAAAGATTTTAAAGCCAACTTGAATTTAAAGGTTGACAATACGATAAGTATTGATAGTGCTGTTTGGTATCTTGAAGGTCTTTTAAATTATGAAAATGCAAATAATGAACACAACTTTGAAAATTTATTTTTCTATAGGGATTCTATAAGCTTTGATTTAAGTACAGAAACAATAAGTTATTCAAAAATTAGTGATATTTATTCCTGTTTGTCTGATAAACTTAACAATATTATTGAATCATCAAATACTTCATTATTTTATGATTTAATTGATGTTAACATTAAGCAATCTAACATTAACTCTGAATATAAAACATTAACTATTGTAGCTTCAATCGGCACGGCAAATGAAAAATTTCGTTGGACTGCAAACTATGTCCCCTTTGGCAGCTCCGAATCTTTAGTTTGGGGATTGGAAGCAAACAATAATGATGCATCTACAAAATTACAATATAAAATCAACAATGCACATAAATATACTGTCTTTGGATATTTCACTAATATTGTAGAAATACAAACCACAAGTGGAGATTTTTATGACCCTAATTATACTGGCAGTTGGGAACAAGCAATGATATTTTGTGCTCAAGGGGAGGGTGAATATCCACCAAATAATATTGAACCCGTTTTAAATTCTACAGAATTAAACTACTATTTGACAAAATTTGAGCACATCAAAAACTTATTAAAACCCCAAGGAAAGATATTTAAAAACATTAATGTTCTTGAAAGTTGCGGATTAAGCAACACAGAATGGATGAGGTGTCATGTATATGACATGTATTACGGCACATATATATATTAATAAATTTTTTAATGTATTTATATTATCACAAAATCATCACACCTTTATACACCTAAAAACTCATAATATGAAAAATAAATTAATCATTTCGCTAATCAGTTTATTCATTTGCACTTCTGTAAATTGTCAAACTACATTTTTTAAATGTTATCCTTCGGATAGTACAAAAAACATATCAACTCCATTTGAAGTTGATAATGGTTATATTTTTTCGGGTTATGTTTCCGATCAATATAATAATTTGTCGAATCCTTATCTATTAAAAATTGACTTAAACGGCAATGTTTGGGGCGAAAAAAGTGAATACTTAAACATAAGGTTTTCAACATATGAAAACATCCTGTCTCAATCAAGCAACTCCGATTCAGTTACCATTATTAAGTACTGTTCATATTTGGTTAATGATACCGCTCAAAGTTATTTATCCTTTGATAAATTTCATACGAACAATTTGAATTTGATTTCGGAAAAAAGAAGTCAAACACAAGTAGGGAAAAGATTATCCATTTCTTCGGTTATTAAAAATGAAAATTCAATATTTGCTCAAATTGGGTTTAGCGTTCAACCACACACTCAAATGCAAAGTGGCAATGGCATCATCAAGTATACCAATAACTTTGATAGTATTACCTCATTTCAAAACTTATCAAATAACTCCTCCATTGGCTTTTTTATAAATACTATTGAAAATAAAATTTATTCATTCTCGTTAGGATCAAGTTTAAATGTTTTAGTTGACGTACTTGATACCAATCTGAATTTAATAAGTCAACATGATTTAAACAATAATTTCGTAACTCAATCTACTGCAAAGCAATTTAGTAATTCATCCTATATTTTAACTGGAACTGGATTTTTCACTGGGGTTCCAACGGATAATGCAACTATTAAAGTTTGCAAATATAACATGAACCATGTTTTATTAGATAGTGCAGTAATCATTAACCATCCCGACACCAACCTATATGCTGGCGCAGGAGGGAATAATACGGAAATAATTAACGATACCATTTTTGTGGTGAGTTGTTATAATTTTGCACCCATAACCTCAACCGGTCAAAACTCTCCAACTTGGATTCAAGTTACACGTATTGATTCCAATATGCAAATAATCGATAATCATTTTTATGGTGGTGATGCCTACTATTTTCCATTTAATATCAAAAAAACTTCGGATGGAGGAGCAATAATTGTAGGGAATAGATTTGATGTTAATAATCCTGATAATCATGTTTTTAATGCATTTGTATTGAAAATAAACTCTTCGGGAGAAGCAACGGGTATATTTGATGAAAATATTGACATTTCAAAGCAGGCATTTGTTTATCCAAATCCAGGTTTTGATTTTTTGAACTTAATAACTGGAGAACAACTTAAAACTAGCATCTTTAAAATGTATGATATTAATGGGAAGTTGATATTATCTAAAGACGTAAATTCATCTGAAATGAAAATCAATACTTCAGGATTAAAAAGAGGTACCTATATTTGGAATGTTACAAAAAATAGTATCGTTACTGAGAGCGGAAAGTGGATAAAACAATAGAATATTTGAATTTATAAAAACAAAAAGCCTCCCATTTCTGAGAGGCTTTTATTTTTTGTTTTAAAACTCATGGTTTGAGAAGAAAACGTCAAATTCGAGGCTTTTGAAGCAATGAATTTAGGGAGTTTATTAACGTAAATGACCTAAATTCATTGCAAGAATAACGATGAAGTTGGCTTTTTCTTGCAAACCAAACTTTATTTTACAAATTGTTTTGCATAGTACTTAGCCTTAAGTTTTTCGCCCGTAGCTTTTTCAATCATATCATTCCATTGTAATTTACCACCTAAAGAAAACACTTTGTCGCGGAAATAAGAACCAATTTCAGGTTTATTGCTTAAACTCATCATGTTTACGTTTTCGGTTTTCAAAATATTTTTTGCAACATAAAATGAGAATTGAGAAGCCAAAAGTTCACCTAAATGGTAGTTGTGGTAATAGCAAGGTGAAGTAGCAATGTGAATTTTAGAAGCCCAATCGGGTTCGTTACGACCTTCGGGTTTTTTCAAAAGTTGGTATTTTTCAACCAAGCTCCACCACAAAGCGTTTAAGTCTTGATCAGGATTTTCGTACATACTTTTTTCAAAGCGATACATCACTTGCGACCAGCGACTGAAAACAATTTGTTGTAAACGCAATTGGTTAAAGCTTATTTCGGCAATTTTATTTGCTTCTTCGTCGCTAATGCCAATGTTTTCTTTCATCCATTGAGCATTGGTTGATAAACGTCCAAAAAACATGGCAATGGCTTCGGTTGTAAATGTATGAGCAGGAGTACGAAGTGAGAATGGCAAATTTTTATCAATAAATTTGTCATAAACAGCATGTCCAAGTTCGTGTAACATTGTTCCAGCCCATTGTTCGTTAGGTCTAATATTGCATAAAATACGAACATCTCCTTCGCGGTCGATATGTGTACAATAAGCATGTTGGTTTTTACCAGGTTTTTCAAATAAATCGCTGCGATCTAAAATATCATCAACAGGTAATCCAATTCCAGCAAAGAAATCTTTAGTAACTTTTACGATATCCACTTTGCTGTAGTATTTATCTAAATCAACGGTGTAAATTTTTGGTGCTTCTTGGAAAAAACGATTTTGATAATGCCAAGGTTTTAAATCAGCAATTGGAACATTATAACGTTTCGAGAAAAATGAGTCCATCTCTAATTTTAATTGTGCAAAAGTGTTTTTTGTAAGTTCATCTAATTCATCAAAAAGCTTTTCAATTTCGGCAGGATCCTGATCCGAAAGTTTTAAACTCATTTCGTGGTAATTTTTAAAACCTAGTTTTTTAGCAATTTCATTGCGTTTTTTCACTAAAGCAATGATGTCGGCACTAACCAATTTACCTATTTCTTTATGACCTTTCCAAACAGTTTCTAAATCGGCAGAATTGGTTGAAGTTTTTAAAATGTTTTCCACATCATTATCGGTAATATCTTTGCCTTTATATTTTACTCTAAACGAAGAATATTTTTGCTCAATGTTGGTTTGCATTTTATTAATTTCTTCCAATAATTTCGGATCGGCTTGGCAACTTTGATACTCGTTAAATAAAACATTTAACTGACGAAGTAGAAGTTCATCCTTAATTTTATTCGATTCTTTAATCTCTTTCAATGTTGCAAATGACTCGGGATTGGAATAAATAGCTGTAATTTTATTCTGAAGTTCCAACATTTTGTCAAAATCTTCTTTTTTGCCTGATATTGAAGACGTGTAATAAGCAGCGTTAGCCTCTTTATACAATGGTTTAATTAAAGAGTCGTGTTTTTCGATAAAGCTGATAAGTTTTTCTTTCATCTTTTCTTCAGATTTGTTTTGATTGCATGAACTTAATGTTGCAACAACAATTAAACTTGCAAAAATAATTTTTATTTTTTCCATTTTGTTTTTGATTTGATTTTTTAAACTTGATATTGAATTAATTAAACAAAAGTAGAAAATAATTTGATATATCTAAAAAAAATAGACTATTGATGTGTATTGTTCGACAAAAAGAGTTTAAATTTGTATCAATTCATTCACATTAATATAAAAAATCATGGAAAAAGAAAAAACATTATCACGAAACGGATTTTTTCATTTGTTTGTAGCCATTTTATTTCTTTTGGCTCCATTGAGTAATCTGTTTTTAGAATCAATAGGTTTAATAATAGTTTCAATTATACTTTCTATAATTGGATTAATCTGGTTTTTTGGATTATTTATTGTTCAACCCAACCAAACAAGAGTATTGATATTTTTTGGAAAGTATGCTGGCACCGTTCGTGGAAATGGTTTTTTTTGGTTAAACCCTTTTTATACAAAGAAAAAAGTGTCATTACGTGTGCGTAATTTAGAAACAGAAGTGATTAAAGTCAACGATGAACAAGGTAATCCGATATTAATCAGTGCGGTTATTGTTTGGAAAGTGGTAGACACTTACAAAGCAGTATTCGATATTGAAACAGCCGAAGAGGTAAATGCTAAAACTGGAATTAAGGAGTTGAAACCAGAAGTTTCATATCAAAATTTTGTAAAAATACAGGCAGAATCAGCACTTCGTAAAATTGCTCATTCATATCCGTATGATATTATGGATGACGAAAAAGAAAATGTAATGTGCTTGCGTTCGGGAGTTGATGAAATTAATCAGGAATTAGCCATAGAAGTAAAAAACCGCTTGGCTATTGTTGGAATAGAAGTTATTGAAGCTCGAATTTCCAATTTATCGTATGCTCCCGAAATTGCTGCGATTATGTTACAACGTCAGCAAGCACAAGCGATTATTTCGGCACGGAAAAAAATTGTGGAAGGCGCTGTTACGATGGTCGAGATGGCTGTTGATCAACTAGCCACAAAAAAAGTGGTTGAACTCAACAGCGAGCAAAAAGCCAACATGGTGAGCAACTTAATGGTGGTTTTGTGCTCCGACCATTCGGTGAGCCCGGTGCTTAATACTGGGTCATAGATGCAAAATAAATCATTTGAGTGAAATAATACAGCGTCTCGACTCCGCTCGACTACCAGATTACGCTTTACGACCGAAAATACTGGACATCGAGCGTAAAAAAAAGAGGTGCAGAGCACCGAACTATCGAATAAAACAAAAACTGAGGTTTATAAAACAATACTATCGCCAATAGAGCGGTGCGATGCACCTTGATATCATGGTTCGCTTCTTTCATTACAGAGAGGACGGTGCGATGCACCTTAATGGAAACGTTTCAACTTTTGTTCTAAATCAAGGAAATGTTCCTCCTACATTATAAAAAAACTATTTGCAGAATCACCAGGTGCGTAGCACCGTTCTATCTGTAAAAACCAGAATGAGGAAAAAAACGGAGGTGCAGAGCACCGAACTATCGAATAAAACAAAAACTGAGGTTTATAAAACAATACTATCGCCAATAGAGCGGTGCGATGCACCTTGATATCATGGTTCGCTTCTTTCATTACAGAGAGGACGGTGCGATGCACCTTAATGGAAACGTTTCAACTTTTGTTCTAAATCAAAAAACCATCATCAACTTCTCAAAAAAATTCTGAAGATGTAAAATTAGCAAAATCAGGTGCGTAGCACCGTGCTATCTGTAAAATTAATGTCAGAATGATAAAAGTAGGTGCGGAGCACCGTTCTATCGTATAACCCTAATTCCCAGCCGATAAAATCCAAAAACAACGATAAAGTGATGAATTAAACGTAACTTTGGTAATCCCTTTTTGAGGATGAATGTAATACTTATAAACACCATCACTTCGAAAATATCTATAGGTAATTTCAAAACAGTTGAAGGTTCCCGCATTGGTAACCACAAAAACACCGGTGTCTGTTAATTGTCTTGTTTCAGTATCTTCACCAAAATAGGAGTGAATTATTCGCTCATCTTTAAAACCTATCGGTGAATTTGTTTTTAAAATGTAACAGGGATTTTCAAACTTTTTATCATATTCTATGATTCCTTCCGGTGAAATTTCAACCAATAAAGTATCATAAAAATGCCGAACCACAGGGGCATAAAAATGATGATGAATATAGACTATGAATCGGTCTTCGCCCGATTTTTTATAGCTGTAATAAAATCTAGAATATTGCACCGAGTGTGTTGCTCCGGTTAATGCATCATTCTGACCACCTAAGGTATATAGTGCATTATCGTAAGCGTATGTATATGGATTTGGTGGTGGCGGAATAACATCTTCTTTTTCGCAGGAATAGAAAATTAAAAATGATATTAAGACAATAATATTTGGTAATATTTTATTTTTCATTGACCATTTTTTTAATTTCTTCAGGAATTTTATTGAACTCTAATCCTATGGGTTTTATAATAGGTTTTTGACCTTCTTTGTCGAAAATTTTCAAACCTTTTTCGGGATTTAGTAAAAATGTTAAAAAGGCAATTGCTGCATCTCTGTTTTTCCCATTTTTTGGCATGGTAACACCATATACAATTGATTCACCACGCTGTTCGATGTTTTCATTTGGATTTTTACCTTTTAAATTAGTAAAAACTTGATGATATTCATCATCAAAAGCTGGATTCGACAAATTAACATCTTCGGGTAGCTGAATGTATTTTAATTTATGTTGAATGGCTACCGACTTATAAATGAATAAATAATCGATATTGTTTGTTTCCAGAAGAGCTAACAGGTCAACTTCTTTAGGACGAATATTTTTTTTAGAAGGGGTTAAAATTTGAAAACTCAAGCCAGGTAATTTGTAATAATTTTCAGACAAAAGTATGGTATGAATGGTTCGATAACCGCATGGGTCACTGTTTGGGTCGGAACGACCAATTTTCACATCTGGTTTAGTAAGAATATTTGTCCAGTTATTTGTTGTTATTTTGTTGGCATACAGCGATTTGTTGTTATATGCGATGACCATTTCGTTGGATGCAAACTGGATAAGCCAATCGGCTAAATCAGGATAAAGTATTTTTTCAATAACGCGATAATCTGCCGAAATAAAAATATCGCAAGGTTTATTTAAATCACTTATTTTTCGAGCACATTCAACACTTCCACTAATTTCTGACAACACTTTAATGTTAGGATATTCCTTATTAAATTCGGTAATAATTTCTTTTACAGGAACTGTAACACTACCTGCATGAAAAATAATTAACTCTCCGCTTATTTCTCCATCTTCTTTTTGTGTCGATTTTGTTGAACATGCTGTGAACAAAGCAAGTAATAAAACAATAATCCAACTTTTTTTCATCCTGTTTATTTTGAAATGGTAAAAATAGAAAAAAGGAGTGAAGGTTTTGTTTAATTTAATTTTTCTTTTCGATTTTTTTGGTTTTAACCATGCCACGAATGCACGAATTAAAAACGAATATTATAGATAATACACTATCAATCATCTGGCAGATTAATGGATTTCGATGTATTGAAACATAGTCGTTACAAACGAAGCCAATTCCGACAAGATGCCGAAAAGCGAAAAAATCTTTTTCTAAAATCTCACCAGTAATAGCAACGATATGCTACTTCCGTAGCCATTCTAACTTTAAATTTGACGTCCTTTGGCACGATAAACGTTTCAAACTCTTTATACCTTTTCCATTCGGTTTCAATTGGAAGCATAACGTCCATAACGCCACTGATTATATTCCAAACTTAGGAACTAACAGGTCTTATAGACCTGTTAGTTCCTAATTAAAAAAAATAATTCATTTTAATGATTTACTTTGAGTGGATCGCCTGGTTTTTTGCAACAGTTTGGCAATTTAGAATAAGCAACACTGTCGGCAATTATTTCATCGGCATCGTAACCGGTCATTACAACAACTTGTTTAATTTTTCCAGGTGTTGTTTTAGTAGTGTTGTATTTTACGGTTACTACTGCTGTTTCAACATCATAATCAACATTTTTAATCCCTTTTTCAAACACTAGAGCCTTTTCAATCCGTTCTTTACACATCGAACACTGTCCAGAAGTTTTGATTTTTATTGTTTCCGTTTTACTTTTTTGAGCATATAGAGAACTCGCTCCAATAAGGATTATTAGGCTAAATATAATAGTTTTTGTTTTCATGTTTTTTATATTTTATTTGTTATGTAAAGTATATCTAATTCCTGCAAAGAACATTCTTCCCTTTATTGGGCCCCAAATTATGGAAGAATCGAAATACGATCCGAATGGATTGTTGGCAGAAATAATCGGATTTTTTTGTTTAAAATCACCAATATTTTCAATACCAGCATAATAATCAATGTGTTTTGTTTTTCGAGTAATTTGAGTGTTAAATAGAAAATAATCTGGCGATCTTTCCGAAAGTTGGTATTCAACAGGATTTAGTGTTGTTTCGGGCAATCGCATGCTGCCATGCCATTGAGCTGTAAAATCAAACTTCCACTTTTCAAATTTTGTAGCGTAGCCTAAATTTATGAGGGCTTTGTGTTGTGAAGTCATCGGTTTTTCTTTTAAGGAATTACCTATGGTTTGACGAACATCATTATATCGATATGCCAAAATAAGTTCAAAATCTTTAAAAGGATATAACACAGATTCAATTTGAGTACTGTTTGAGTATGAAAAACCATCTAAATTATAAATATAGGCGAAACCTGGATTTTTATCTAAATCGATAATTGCTTGATTAATAAATTCAGTTCGATAAAAATCTAACGAAATGGTAGCGTCTTTTTTGTTCATTTCGAACGTAGAAGTTAAATTTAAACCAGCATTCCAAGCTTCTTCGGGTTTAATTTTTTCGAGAAAAACAAATTTACGAGAGCTTGCCATAATGGCAATTTGTTCGGCAAAAATCTGAGGTGTGCGGTATCCTTTTCCTGCTGTACCTCGCATTGATAAATGTGGTGTAATTGCCCATTTAAAATGTAATCGGGGCGTTAAAAACACCTGTTCGTTATTATAAAAATCGCTCCTAAATCCGGCAATAGCTACAAATTTATCGTTGTAGTTAAACGTGTACTGAGCAAAAATTCCTGGAACTGATTCAATATTATTAAATGAGCTATCGTTTAACACGTTTTCATAACCATCATACTGAAAACTTCCACCAAAATTTATTTTATGTTTTTTTGTGGTTCCTAAATACTCTTCATAAATTAAATTGATATACGCACTGTTTTGATTTGCATCATAAGTTCTCAAGCCAAAAAAAGAAGTAGCTTGATGATGAGTTAAAGACAAAATTGTACCTATACTTCTACCGTCCTTTTTAAAGAAAATACCATTTTTTGTAGTAAAATTCAATCGTTTGTTGTCAGTTCCAAATCCATAGTGATTGGTTGTCATGTGGTCGGTTTTATGATTAAAATCCATTTCTCCTCCCTCTCGGTTTTCCCACACATAACTTATCGAAGTTTTTCCTTCGAGTTTGTTTGGAATATGGTAATCCCAACGATTTAATACATTCACTTGATTACTAAGAGGAACATCCATAAAGCCATCATTATTATTGTCATTCATCATAAACTGCTTTCCGGCATGAAGAAAAAACATGGTGTGAACATCTTCGTTTAATGATTTTACAGTATTAAAGTTTATTTCGCCCTTACCCATGTGGTCACCATAAAGATTTAAAAATACTTTTTCGGTGTTGTTTTCTGGTTTTTTATATTCTACATTAATTTGCCCAGTTATTGATTCATACCCATTTAAAACCGATGAAGTTCCTTTAGAAACCGATATAGATTCCATCCACGAACCAGGAACAAAACCAAAACCAAATGGACTGGAAAGTCCACGAATAAGTGGTACATTTTCGAGCATAATTTGAGAGTAAATACCTGCTAGTCCAAGCATTTGTATGTGTTTAGCACCCGAAACAGCATCACTATATTCCATATCTACACTGGCTGTTTGTTCGAAACTTTCAGCTAAATTACAGCAAGCAGCTTTACGCAAACCATCAATAGTGATAATTTGAGCAGCAATTGGTTTTACCGAAAATATCATTCCCTCAGAACTTCGTATGATAACTTCATTTAAAATTCGCCCTCCAGTTAATAAAATTGAAATGGTGTCTTTTGCTTCGGAAATTACAAGAGTATCTGCTGGATAAGATACGTGTTGAACAATAAGTTTATTGATATTCTCGATTCGATTTAGTGTAAATTTACCTTCTGAATTAGTAATCGTTCCATTAGTAGTTCCTAGCCAGTGAAGTGTGGCTCCAGGCAATGTTGTTTTTTTATTTTGCTGATTAATTTCATAAACCGTTCCGCTAATTTTTGTTTGAGCTGCGGAAAAAAAGTAAATATTTAATATTGCCAATATGGCTAAAGATATTTTTGTTTTCATGATTTTTATTGCTAATTAGTTGAATAATTTTATTTATGTCCAAAGTGAGTTCTTTTCGACAATGGAAAAAAATCAAAATTCAATTAGCAATAAAATATACGCTGTTGAATGAAATTTAAAAAATCATTTTTTTGAATAAAAAGAGGGGGAGATTCTTTATTTGATATGTTATCAAATTTATTTTCGGTTTGTAATAAATTTTCTTTTAAATTATAAAAATTGGTAAAAAGCTCAATTTTTAGGGGATTTACTAGACTTACTTTTTTAATTGGGAAAAAAGGAATTTTAAAGTAAGAATCGGAAGTTTTGCATTGATGTTTGCAAGCTAATTCACCCGATTGGCAGACATGATCGTAACAAATTTCGCTGTGAATATGGTGTGCCATGTGTTCGGAACAGCAACAATGGGCTTTTTCCAGAAAATAAACATCAGATTTTCCACATTCGTGACATTGATGTTGCGAAATATAAACGCCACTTCCCGAAACTACAATTGTTATTGTTAGCACAAGAAATAGAAATTTAGATATCACTTTTTTTGACTTCATGAAAACATAAAATGAAAACATTTGACAAAGGTAAAACGAAAAACTTTCGATTTTATATAAAACTTTTAAAATTACAGAATTTGTAATATTGATTTATTGGAAAAACACTCTGCCACTAAGTCATTAAGATTCACAAAACATTATTCGTGTATTCGTGGCTACTTTTTTTTTGATTGTCATGCAGAGTGAAGCGTGACATCTATGAATGATTTAGAATCTTCGTTCCGCTATCGCTCCTCTCTGAGGGAAAAATTTTCGCTATATTTTAATATTTTTTTTGCCAATTAAATGCCCATGAAATGCAAAATAAAAAATAAACAAATAACATGGAATACAAATTAAATAGGCACTTTGAGTTCCTAATGAATCAGCCATAAAACCATAAACCAAAGGCAGAATTGCTCCACCAGCAATAGCCATAATCAACAAAGCAGACCCCAATTTTAAATATTTACCGACTCCATTTAGAGCAAGGGGCCAAATGGCGGGCCACATCAGCGAATTTGCAATTCCAAGTAACGCAATAAACAAAACCGTATATGGAACGGTGAGTTGAACTGTTTTTAAGGTCATAAAATCAAGCATCGGAAAATGCAACAACATATCATTAGGAGTGATAACAGCAAGCATGGTAAAAATTAATCCCAAAATGGCACAAATCATCAAGGCTGTTTTTTGACTCATTATTTTAGGAATTAAAGCAATGCCTACAAAATAACCAATAACCATTGCAATTAATGTCAAGGAAGTGAAATATTTCGCCGATTCCATTGCCACACCGAGCGATTGACCATATCGGATTATCGTATCTCCAGCAATCACTTCCACACCGACATATAAAAATAAAGCAATAACTCCAAGCCACAATTGAGGATACGACCAAATGGTTTTATGTGAATTTTCAAACTTTTGAGATGTTGTTTCTTCTTCGGGATTTATTTCAGGTAATTTTGCTAAACGAACCATTAAGGCTAACACAAGTAAAATCCCAGCCATCATTAAATATGGTATAATCAAGCGTTGAGCAAGAGTATCTAAAAGCATAGATTTTTCTGCTACATCTGTAATTGATTTGAGCTGATTGGTAATTTCTTCCGCGTCATGCAACACAATTGAAACTAAAATTATTGGAGCTAAAACACCAGCTACTTTATTACAAATCCCCATAATACTTATCCGTTTTGCGGCACTTTCGATGGGTCCAATAATTGTTACATACGGATTTACGGCGGTTTGTAAAAGAGCTAAGCCAGTACCCATTACAAATAAACCACACAAAAATAATATATAAGAACGAGAATAAGCAGCCGGAATAAAAATTAAGGCACCAATTGCCATCACAAACAAACCTAAGCTCATTCCATTTCGAAATCCAATTTTTTTTAATATCATCGACGAGGGAATCGCCATTACAAAGTATGAAATGTAAAAGGCAAAAGTTACAAAATATGCTGTAAAATCACTCAGATTACAAGCTGTTTTTAAAAATGGTATTAATACACTGTTTATCCATGTGGCAAAACCAAAAACAAAAAACAGTAAGCCTAAAACAACTAAGGAAAATAAATAAGATGTTGGACGTTGATTGGTGAGATTCATTTTTTTTTGAGCTAAGGTAATAGTATTTCTGAAAATAAATAATTGTTGTCCGATAAAAAAATGGAATTCTTCACTATCATTCAGAATGACAATGGTTTAACTTTGCATAGAAAAGAGAGGTGCTTGCTTGCGGCTTCGCTGCCAGCAAGTACCCCTCTTGTCTGTGATTTATTTATAAAAACTTGTCATTCAGAATGTAACGCAGTGGAGTGAAGAATTTTAACCGCCGAAGGAGGTTTTAAATGCCCTTGGCAGGCTTTACCGCCCTTGGAAGTTTCAACCTCAAATGGCGGTTTTATCGGTCTTTGGAAGACTCTTTAATGAAAAATATTTTTATCGGACAATAGTGAGAAAAAAAATTTAATTAAACCTAAAACATCTAAATTAATTGACGATTTTATTTTAATTTTTAAACATATTTTAACATTTTTGTTTAAATAAAATTTCAACATTTTTCTGTTTAAAAAAAATCAACACATGCAAATAATCATAAGATGTTGCATTTTATTAGCTTGTTTGGCAAAACATATATTACTGTTATTCAATATTTTAGTGCCACATAAAACATAAAAAAAACTAAATAAAAAAAATTTTTTTTCTAATAGTATCGAATATGAAGAAATTAAAAAAAAACAAACACACAAATAAATGTTAAAACATACAACTTTCTAACAAAAAATTGTATCTTAGTAGCATATATTAATTGAAGTTGCATGCGTTTTTAACTGATATAAAGTTTTAGCATGTAACAAAATTAATGATTTGCCGTATAACTTATTTATAAGTTAATGCTATGAAAAAAAATTATCACTTTTTATTTCTGATATTTATCCTTTTGTTTTTTGCAAACATTGACACATCCGCTCAAGTTACGGCTGATTCAGTTATTACTACATCTATCGTATTTAAAGCTCCTCCAGGTATTACTCAATATTTTATTGAATGTTGGGGTGGTGGTGGAAGAGGAGCAAAAGTTAACACCAATGGTGGTTTTGCAGGTGGTGGTGGTGGTGGTGGTGCTTACGCTAACAAATATATAACTCTTACTCCGGGAAATAATTATAATGCTGTTGTAGGAAAAGGTGCAGGTGCTAACAATACAACTCCTGGTGGTAATAGTTATTTTCAGCAATGGGATAACAATTGGGTTGGAGCAGTCGGGGGTAATAGTTGTGGAAATAATACTACTACTGGAGCGTCTGGCGGATCAGCAGCTAGTAGTTTTGGAGATGTTACTCGTAGTGGTGGGAATGGAGCAAATGCAAATTATGGAAGCCTTTATGGTGGTGGTGGTGGATCTTCAGGTGGTTTAAGTTCTGATGGGGCAGATGGTTCAGGTGCTACGGGTGGCACTGCCCCTTCGGGTGGTGGAGACGGTGGTAATGGAAGAAGTGGCTCACAGGGTGCCGGCACAGCAGGTTCAATTCCTGGTGGTGGCGGTGGTGGTGCACTTTCAACTAGTAGTAATGACTATAATGCCGGTATTGGAGCAAAAGGTCTAATTAAGCTAACTTGGTGTGTGCCTGTAAGTTTAACCGGTACTTCTGCCGAAGGAACTTGTGCCTCTGATGGAACAACTACGGTTACACTTACCGGAGATGCTGCCAAATTACCCATAGCAACATATACTGTAACATACAACAGAAGTAATCCAGCAGCTACAGGTCTTACTGCAACAATGACCGTTTCAGCTGCTGGTAGTGGAACCTTCACAGCAACCGGATTTACAACAGCAGGCACACAAACTATAACCATAACAAAATTAGAATCGGATTGGTGTGCATGGACAATCTCGGCAAATAACACAGCCAACGTTATTGTTTCATCTTCATTTGCTTTAACTGGTGTTTCTGCCACAGAAACATGCCCATCAGATGGTACAATAACGGTTACTACATCGGGTAATGCTACCGATTTACCCGTTGGGTCATATACCGTTACTTATAACCGAAGTAACCCAGCTGCCACCGGATTAACTGCCACTATGACCGTATCGGTTGCAGGAACTGGAACATTTACAGGTACTGGTTTTACAACAGCAGGCTCCCCTACCCTTACGATTACAAATTTAGCAAAAGGAGCTTGTAGTAATAGCATTTCATCAAACAACGTAGCAACAGTAAATGTAAAGACATTTGCATTAACTAGTAGTTCGGCTACAAATACCGATAATTGCAGTGGTAGTTCAACGGTAACTTTAAATGGCAATGCAGGAGATTTACCTGTTGGTTCATATACAGTTACGTATAGCAGAAGTAACCCTTCTGCAACGGGCTTAACCGCCACAATGACAGTATCTGTTGCAGGAACAGGCACATTTACTGCGACCGGTTTAACAACTATTGGTGCACAAACTATAACTGTTACAAAATTAGAAAAAGGGAGTTGCTGGAATAATATATCTGCAAACAATGTAGCAAATTTAACCGTTTCGGCTTTGCTTAGTTTAACAGGAACATCAGCATCAGGTGCCTGTCCTACTTTTGGCGAAACAACAGTAACTTTAACAGCTAATGCGGCCAATTTACCAACTGGGAATTATACTGTAACATATAACAGAAGTAACCCTGCAGCTACTGGATTAACAGCATCAATGACTGTATCGGTTGCAGGAACTGGTACTTTTACAGCTACTGGATTTACAGTGTTGGGATCGCCAACAATTACAGTTACTAATTTAGATAAAGGAACTTGTGGAAATTCAATTTCGGCAAATAATACTGCAACAGTAAGTGTTAAAGAATATGCCTTAACTGGGTCCTCTGCCACAAATACATGTTCAGGCTCAACTACTGTTACGCTGAGTGCAAACGCAAGCGATTTACCAACTGGCTCATATACAGTTACTTATACCAGAAGCAATCCATACGCTACTGGATTAACGTCTACTATGACTGTTTCGGTTGCAGGTACAGGTACATTTACAGCAACTGGTTATAATACTACTGGAAACCAATCGGTTACTGTTACTAAATTAGAAAAAGGCAGTTGCTGGACTAATATTTCAGCGAATAATGTTGCAAATTTTACGGTTACTGCATTTAGCATATCCAGTTTATCAGCAACCAGTACGTGTGCAGCATCAGGCAGTTCAACAGTTACAGTAACCTCAACTGCTATAGGTTTACCCACTGGATCTTATACGGTAACTTATAATAGGAGTGCTCCTGCAGCAACAGGTTTAACTGCTACTATGACAGTATCTGTTGCAGGCACCGGCACATTTACTGCTACTGGATTTACAACTAATGGAGAACATACCGTTACAGTAACTAATCTGCTTTCCGGAACTTGTAGCAATGCAATCACATTAAATAATACAGCAACTGTTAGGGTTCTTTATTATTTTACAAGTGCCGAAGCCTCATCTGTTTGTACTGATGATGGCACATCAAATATTAAACTATATTCTACTGCAACTGGATTACCCACAGGCACATACACTGTTACCTATTCGCGTAGCAGCCCCGCTGCATCGGGTTTAACTGCTACAATGACTGTTGATGTGGCAGGTTTTGGTCAGTTTGGTGTTGGCGATTTAGTCAATGCTGGAAATCAAACAATCACCATAACAGGATTAAATATGGGTGGTTGTAATAGCAATTTAAGCGTCAACAACACAGTACCAGTATTAGTTAGTAGTGCAGTTCCAGCTCAGCCAAGTGCTATTACTGGACAAACCTATTCGTGTGTTGGACAAAGTCAAACATATAGTGTAACAAACGTAGCTGGAGTTACTTATTATTGGCAACTTCCATCACAATGGACTATTACTGCGGGCGAGTTTACCAATTCAGTTACATGTACTGTTGGAGATGCCGGTGGTATTATTAGGGTAACTCCTTTTAATGGTTGTACGGGACCAAGTAGAAGTTTAACCATCACTCAAATTTCACCAAGTATTGCCATAACCAATTTATCATCACCTTGTGGCAAGGATGGTGCTATAGTAGTAACACCCGCTGGTGGTTCGGGGAGTTATAGTTATGCATGGTCAACAGGAGCAACTACTAGTAGTATAACAAATTTATATAAAGGAACTTACAATGTTACCATTACGGATAATGTGAGTGGTTGTTCAAAAACATTTGTTAATATTTTAGGCACCACATCATATAATAACATCTGTTCAACCAAGGAGGGAACTGTAACAACCTCGGGATTAGTTAATTCGTTTTATGGACCGTCAGCGAGCGGTACATATACAGCTGGAAGCAATTCTATTACACTAGGGCCGATTCACACATCAGGAAATTCAACTAATTTTTCGGCTGGTGATTTAGCTCTAATTATACAAATGCAAGGTGCTACGATGGACACCTCTAATACACCTAGCTGGGGAACAGTAAGCAATGTAGTAGCTGGTAAATATGAATATGTTTATGTTTCATCTTTTAATACTGGAACAGGAGTTTTAGATTTAAGCACAGGCTTAGTAAACACCTATATTCAAGATAGAGCAAATGGTTATACCTTTCAAGTTATTCGTGTTCCTCAATATTTTAACCTTACACTCAATGGCAATCTTACCGTTTTAAGATGGCGTGGTAATGCTACTGGAGACGCAGCTGTTGGTGGAATAATAGCCATTGACGTTGCAAATAATTTAAACTTTAATGGGAAAACAATTGATGCAGGTGGTGCAGGTTTTAGGGGTGGTGCAGGATATAATTATGGCTCTGGCAGTGGCTTAGGCAAAAACACCGATTATTCTTTTTATAGTGCGTCTAACGGTCATAATTATAAGGGTGAGGGTATTGCTGGTACACCTAAATACATTTACAATGGTGGTGGAACCGTATTAACAGGAACCGATTATCCACATGGAAAAGGTAAAGGGCGTGGAGCAGCAGGAAATGCTGGTGGAAGTGGAAATGACGCAAACTTATCGGGAAATGACCAAAATTCAGGAGGTGGCGGTGGTGCCAATGTAACTGCAGGGGGTATGGGTGGTTGCCCGTGGCGATATTCTTACTTTGTGAAGATATTGGTGGAAGAGGTGGAAGACCTTTTGCTGGTTCAGCTACACAAATTATAATGGGTGGTGGCGGTGGTGCTGGCACTGGGAACAATAGTGACAATGCTACTGCACCAAAAGGAGGAAATGGAGGAGGAATTGTTATCATTCATGCTAAATCATTTTCAGGAACAGGAACCATCAGTGTTAATGGTTCACCTGGCACACCTGGAATTGGAAATACTAAAAATGATGCCGGTGGTGGTGGGGGAGCCGGTGGAACAATATTGATAACTTATGAATCATCAACAGCTACATTAACCCTTAATGCTAACGGTGGACGAGGTTCTGATGCTTTTATTACAGGATCACCTCCTGCCGATTCTCATGGACCCGGTGGTGGTGGAAGCGGTGGTGCTATTTATACTAATGCAAGTTATTCATCTCCAAATATTACTTATAATATTAATGGAGGATTAAATGGACTAACTACGACCAATAATATCCCTTACGAATCAAAACCAGGTGACAATGGTGTTTACCATTGTACAGTTCCCCCTGATGATTTACCAACTACAATTTTTGCTCGTACTTGTACAAAAGATGGTACACCTCCAACTATAAGTTGCCCAAGTATTTCAACATGTTGTGCAGGAAATGTACCTGCAATATTTGGTAATTTAGGTGAATACACAACTGCTGGCGGAACTACTTCTGATGACTTATCTGGAGTTGCATGCATAGCCTTTGATGAAGAAACAGGTTCAGAAGCGTTAGGCACAATCCTCCCTATACCAAAAACCATTAACAAATCTAGCTAACGAGGGAAAA
>CAZFPO010000003.1:0-77540 GCA_964521105.1 uncultured Lentimicrobiaceae bacterium
TGCTATTTAGTTGTTTTTTGCAAATCGAATATACTGTTTATATCTCCAAACTGCATTATCTTCTGTAATTTTATACAACTGTTCAGCAGTATCAGGGAATGATTTTGCCAACGATGAAAAACGTACTTCGGAACGAATGTATTTTTGGAATTTATCCCAATCAGGTTCTTTCGAGTCGATGACAAAAGGATTTTTGCCTTCAGCTTCCCATTGTGGGTTGTATCTCCAAAGTGCCCAGTATCCACATTCAACAGCAAGTTTTTCTTCTTCTTGAGTTTTACCCATACCTAGCATTAAACCATGGTTGATACAAGGTGCATAAGCGATTATGATGGATGGTCCTGGGAATGCTTCGGCTTCTTTTAACACTTTAAAATAGTGCGATTGACTTGCATTCATGGCAACTTGAGCTACATAAACATAACCATACGACATTGCCATAACGCCAAGGTCTTTCTTGCGAATTGGTTTACCAGAAGTGGCAAATTTAGCAACTGCAGCAGCAGGAGTAGATTTTGATGCTTGTCCACCAGTATTTGAATAAACTTCGGTATCAAGTACTAAAATGTTTACATCTTCACCCGACGCTAAAACATGGTCTAAACCTCCATAACCAATATCATAAGCCCAACCGTCACCACCAAAAATCCAATGTGATTTTTTAACGAAGAAATGTTTTAATTCGAGCATTTCTTTTGCAATTTCGGAGTTTTCTTTTGCTAAACAAACAGTCAATGCATTCGATGGTTCAACAGAACCTTCGCCTAAATGCATGTTTGTAATCCAGTTTTCGATAGCCACTTTGGTATCGGCACTAACATTTGCTATTTCAGCTTTTAAATTCATTGCAATTCTGCTACGAATTTTTTCGGTTGCCACTGCCATACCTAAACCATATTCAGCGTTATCTTCAAATAAAGAGTTTGCCCAAGCTGGTCCGAAACCCGATTTTTGGTTTACAGTGTATGGAGTTGCAGGTGCTGATCCACCAAAAATGGAAGAACAACCCGTTGCGTTTGCAACAGTCATGCGTTCTCCAAAAAGTTGAGTTATTGTTTTGATATATGGAGTTTCACCACAACCTGCACATGCTCCCGAGAACTCGAACAATGGTTGTGCAAACTGACTATTTTTAAAGGTTTGAGTTTTATCAACCAATTGGTCTTTATATCCAACTTTGTAATGCATGTAGTTCCAACGGTCAATTTCGGAATGTTGAGTTTCAAGTGGCTTCATTACCAATGCTTTTGTTTTGGCAGGGCAAATATCGGCACAGTTGCTACAACCAGTACAATCTAAGGTGCTAACTTGAATACGGAATTGTAATCCATCAAATGCTTTTCCATTAGCTTTTATTGTTGCTGTATTTGCTGGAGCATCTGCTAACTCTTTTTCATTTAATAAAAATGGACGAATTGCAGCGTGAGGACAAACATAAGCACATTGATTACATTGAATACAATTGTCGGAAATCCATTCCGGAACATTTACAGCAATACCACGTTTTTCGTATTGTGTTGTTCCAGCAGGGAAAGTTCCATCTTCGCGACCCAAGAAAGCACTAACAGGAAGATTATCACCTTCTTGAGCATTCATTGGTTCAACAACATCGCGGATAAATGCAGGAATATCTTTGTGTGCTGCTTTCGCTGATGCTGTAAGATTTACCCAGCTTGGATCAACAGTTACTTTTGTAACTTCACCACCACGGTCAACAGCAGCGTTATTCATGGCAATAACTTTTTCGCCTTTTTTACCATAACTTTTCACAATAGCTTTTTTCATTTCGCCAACTGCTATGTCGTAAGGTATTACGTTTGAAACTTTAAAAAATGCACTTTGCATAATGGTATTGGTTCTGTTTCCTAAACCAAGTTCTTCGGCAATTGCAGTAGCATTAATGATATAAAAAGAGATATTGTTTGTTGCTAAATATTTTTTTGTGCTATTTGGCAGATGATTTAAGGTTTCTTCGATACTCCAAATACTATTAAGTAAAAACGTTCCACCTTTTTTTAAACCTTTAAGCATATCGTATTTGTCCAAATAAGAAGGAACATGACAAGCTACAAAGTCGGGTGAATTAACTAAATAAGGTGCACGAATTGGTTTATTACCAAAACGTAAATGTGACGTTGTAAAACCACCTGATTTTTTAGAATCGTAAGCAAAATATGCTTGACAATATTTGTCGGTTGCATCACCAATAATTTTAATCGAGTTTTTGTTTGCACCAACGGTACCATCTGAACCCAAACCATAAAATTTTGCTTCATAAGTGCCTTCGGGTACAACCGAAATATCTGCTAAAATGGGTAATGATTTATAGGTAACATCATCAACTATACCAACTGTAAATTGATTTTTTGGTTCGTTTAGTTTTAAGTTTTCAAAAACGGCAGCCATGTGAGCAGGTGTTGTATCTTTTGAACTTAATCCATAGCGACCACCAACTATAAATGGTTTTTCGGTTTTATTGTTATAAAGTTCAACAACATCAAGATATAATGGGTCTCCGTTGGCACCAATTTCTTTTGTTCTATCTAAAACGCAAATGCGTTTAACACTTTTTGGAAGAACTTTAAAGAAATATTTTGCCGAGAATGGGCGATACAAATGAACTGTTACTAAACCAACTTTTTCGCCTTTAGCTATTAAATAGTCGATGGTTTCGCGGATAGTTTCGGTAATTGAGCCCATAGCTACTACAACATTTGTTGCGTCAGGAGCTCCATAATATGTAAATGGGTGATATTCGCGACCAACAATTTTGTTAATTTGTTGCATATATTCTTCAACCATATCGGGAACGGCTTCGTAAAATTTGTTTGCCACCTCACGGGTTTGGAAGTAAATGTCGGGGTTTTGAGCGGTACCACGAGTTACAGGATTTTCGGGATTTAAAGCTTTGTCGCGAAACGCTTTTAATGCTTTTTTATCAATTAAATCTTTTAATACCTCTTGATCTGCAACTTCTATTTTTTGAATTTCGTGAGAAGTTCTAAATCCATCAAAAAAGTGCAAGAAAGGAACTCTACCTTTGATAGCGGTTAAGTGAGCAACGGGAGCAATGTCCATAATTTCCTGAACAGAGCCGGTTGCTAACATGGCAAAACCAGTTTGACGAGTACTCATAACATCGCTATGGTCGCCAAAAATTGAAAGAGCCTGAGCTGCTAAAGAACGAGCCGAAACGTGAAAAACGCCAGGTAGTAATTCACCTGAAATTTTGTACATGTTCGGAATCATTAATAATAAACCTTGTGATGCAGTGTAAGTTGATGTTAGTGCACCAACTTGCAACGAGCCATGAACAGCACCAGCTGCACCAGCTTCGGATTGCATTTCGACAACTTTTACGGTGTCGCCAAAAATGTTTTTTCTGCCAAACGAAGCCCACTCATCCACATATTCTGCCATGTTTGACGATGGTGTTATAGGATAAATTGCAGCCACTTCGCTAAACATGTACGCAATATGCGCCGCTGCATAGTTGCCGTCGCATGTGATAAATTTACGCTTTTGTGTCATAATTAAGAAACTTTTATGTTGTTTATAACTTGATATTTCAATCTAAAATATTGTTAGTAAATCTGTGCGAAGTTAGACATTTATTTTTAATGGCAAAAAAAAACAAGCACCTTTTAACGAAAATATAACGGTATGATTTTGAAACCAAAGCATAAAAAAAAACAGCGTATATTCGCAAAAAACTTTTTCATGTTTAATCGTAAAACAATTTTATTATCCTTTTTACTTCTTTTGCCCGCTATTGCAGTTTATATATTTTATTTTATTAATTCACCCCAAAACCATGTTGCGTCAGGCTTTATTCAAAGCGATATGTATTCGTACATGGCTGAAGCACGTCAATATGCTGATGGAGAGAGTAATGGATTGCTTTATTCAAATCCTTTTGATGGTGATAAAAATGCTCCAAAAATATATTTTCAGCCTCAAATTTTCTTTTTAGGAATGATTTTAAAATATGTTGGGCTAAATCCTTCAACTATTTTTTTGCTTTTTGGGTTACTTTTCGGCTGGCTTTTTATGGTTGCTGCGATATCTTTATATCGTCAGTTTTTTGAAATTAAATCAAAAATCAGCGTATTCGGATTAATTGTTTTTATTTATGGTGGAGGTGCTCTTTTTTTAAGCGGATTTATCTCGGCTGTTTTTAATCCAAACGGATTCTTATACGCAGATTTTTTAAAGTACGACCCAGGTTTTGGTTGGTGGATGCTCAACCTTGGACGAAATTTAATATACCCAATGGAGTCATATTATCATTTTTTAATATTAATAACTTTTGTGCTGTTTTTTAAAAAACAACATCTTTGGGTGTGTTTTATTTTGGCAATTCTTTCATGGTCGCACCCATTTTATGGAATAGAGTTTTTAACAGTTTTTGGCTCAATTTATCTTTTTGAATTTATAAGACATTCGTTTTTTGTAAAAACCGAAAAACCAAAGCTATTACCCTTAGCTTTAATTTTAATTTTAGCAATTATTCATGTTTATTATTACTTGTTTTTTTTACCTTCTTTTCCATCGCACCAATCGCTTATGAATCAATGGAAAATAAATTGGAGTCATAGTGGGGTTACCTTAATTTTTGCCTATATTTTTGGTGTTGTACTAACCATTTTTAATATAAAATTAAATGGAGGCTTTTCAAAATTCTTCTCTGATTACAAAAACCGAGTTTTAGGAATATGGTTTATTGTTTGTTTTTTATTTGTAAACCACAATTGGTTAATTCCATCGTATCAGCCATTACATTTTGACAAAGGATATGTATTAGCTCCTCTGTGGTTAATGGGCTTGTCTTCGTTAGTTCCATTGTTCAAAAAAATTAAAGAAAAAACAAATTTTATAATTTATCGACTTGCCATAATTTTGATTATAATAATCCTGTTATCTGATAATTTGGCTTGGTTTGCTATGGCACGTGGTGATCGAAATTCCTACTTATCAAACTCTGAAAAAGAAACATTACAATTTTTAAATGAAAACTTTTCAAAACAGGATTTACTCATTTCAAATAATGACGAGTTTGCCCTTAAAGCAATGACTTTTACTTCAATACGATCGCTCATGTCGCATGGATATAATACCCCTTTTTATGAAATACGAAAAAACGACATGAAAAAATTTTTTAAAAATGAGACTTTCACCCCCCTAACTACAAACACATCAAAAACATTAGTTTGTGTTATGGATAATTTCGATTATAAAAAAACGATTTCTCAAACATTATTAATTGATTCAATTTTTGAAAACGATAAATTTATTGTGTTTAAAGAGTTTGCACATTAAATTTATAAAAGGTGTTTTTTAAAAAAAAGTTGTTAAACTTTATTTTAAAATTCTGTTTTCCAAATAAATATTGTATATTACAAGGTTTATCAATATAGTATCACATATATTTTTTTCATCATGATTAATTTGAGATATAACCTTGAATGTTTTTATAGAAAAAACTTAGGGCATTTATTATTGTTATCTTTATTATTTCCGCTTGGTGTTTTTTCGCAAACGGCACCAACTGTTTCAATTTCTGCCTCTGATGAAAGTTTTTGCAATGGGGCTACTATTTTTTTCACTGCAAATGCTCAAAATAACAGCTCTTTATCGTATTACAATTTTTTTGTAAATGGCATTAGTAAGCAAAATACTACCTCAACTTCATATTCTACTGACGAACTGGTAAATAACGATAAAATTTGGACACAACTTTTTTCTTTACCATTAAACCGAGGTTATATTGATTCTTCTTTTGCTGTTGATGCTGGGTTTGATGCAGCAGTTCAAACAATGGCAGTTCAAAGCGATGGAAAACTAATTGTTGCCGGCGACTTTACTGCTTATAAAGGAACATCTATTAATCGAATTATTAGATTAAATAGCGATGGGTCAATTGATAACACCTTTAATATTGGTTCGGGCTTCGATAATTCTGTTCGTACAATTGCTATTCAAAGCGATGGAAAAATTTTGGTCGGCGGAAGTTTTACTACTTATAATGGCGATACCAATCGAAGAATTATTAGACTAAATTCGGACGGAACAAAAGACATGACTTTTAGCTCAGGTAGTGGTTTTGGTAATAATATTGTTCTTTCGATAAAAATTCAAAGTGATGGAAAAATTGTTGCGGGAGGAAGTTTTACAACGTATAATGGAACTACCCGAAATAGAATTATTAGATTAGAAAGTAATGGATTACTTGATGCTGGATTTTCTATTGGTTCGGGTTTTAATAGCATAGTGTATAGTATTGATATTCAAAGTGATGGTAAAATATTAGTTGGGGGTATTTTTACTACTTTTAAAGGGTTGGCTCAAAACCGAATTGCTCGATTAAATTCTGATGGCTCGTTGGATAATAGCTTTTCGGTTGGCACAGGTATAAACAATAGTGTTTTTAGCGTTGTTTGTCAAAATGACGGAAAAATCATAGTTGCAGGTAATTTTACATTTTACAATGGAAATGCAAAAAATCGAATGGTACGGTTAAATTCAGATGGTTCAATTGATAATGATTTTTTGGTTGGTTCGGGTTTTCCAGGTATTGTTTACCATTTGAATATTTTATCTGACAAACGAATTATTGCGGTTGGAGCTTTCAGATCATATAATGGTACTAGCAGAAATAGAATTATAAGTTTAAATAATGATGGCACAATTGATTCGTTGTTCAATACAGGAACCGGACTGAATAATGTTGCTAATGTTAGCTGTAATGATGCTTTTGGAAATATTTTAGTGGGAGGAACGTTCACTTCATACAAAGGCGTTAGTTCAAATAGAATTATTAAAATCAACAATGCTTCTAACGATTTAAATTTTGCTAATAGCGACACTGTAACCGTTAATGTTCATGCTCTTCCAAATAATGTAAGCATTAATCCAACAAGTACCTCAATTTGTTTTGGTAATACTGCTACTATAAGTGCTTCGGGAGCATCAACTTATATTTGGAGTCATGGACTGGGAACAGATTCCATTATTAATTTTTTACCTGAAACAACTTCAACCGTTACAGTTACCGGTTATAACGATTGGGGTTGTTATATGTCTGCAGAAGCTTCAATAATTGTTCATCCACTACCTGAAGTATTTATTTCTCCAAATTATCCAATAATTTGTGGAGGGACCTCAGTAACGCTAAAAGCAAATGGAGCAACCTCTTATGAATGGAGCGAAGGTTTAGGCACAAATGAAGAAGTTACGTTAAGTCCGAATGAAACAAAAATATACTATGTAACCGGAACAGATGATAATAATTGCTCTAGTTCTTCACAAGTAAAAGTTAGTGTACACGAAACAACGGTTTTGTTAACTTCTGATAAAAATATCATATGTAAAAACGACACGGTTACATTTGTAGCAACATCAACTAATGCCGGAAATACACCCATTTATAACTTTCAAATAAATGGGAATGTTGTTCAAAGCAGTAGTTCAAATACATATAAAACGACTACATTGTCTCAAAACGACGTTGTAACATGTGAGTTAAATGCAACAGCTGATTCTATAGGAATGGTGGATAATAGCCTTGATGTTGGTAGTGGGTTTGATGGTATTGTTCATCAAATTGTTCGCCAAAGTGATGGAAAATTTCTTGTGGTCGGTGAGTTTACGACTTTTAATGGAGATAGTGTAAACCGAATTGTTCGATTAAATCCGAACGGTTCTCGCGATTTTAGTTTCAATTGCGGATTAGGTTTTAATAATGCTGCTCGAACTGTCTTTATTCAACCAAATGGTAAAATTTTAGTAGGTGGTTTATTCACCGATTTTAATGGAAATGTAGCCAACAGAATTATTAGACTTAATACAGACGGTTCTATTGATAATTCATTTAATTGTGGTTCTGGATTTAATAATATTGTTTACTGTATTTTAGGTCAAAACAATGGAAAAATTCTTATTGGAGGACAATTTACAAGCTATAACAGTATTACTCATAATAGAATTGTTCAATTAAACAATGATGGAAGCGTTGATACACAATTTAATGCCGGAACTGGTTTTGGAAATAGTTATGTCTTTAAATTTAAAACTCAAACCGATGGAAAAATTTTGGCTATTGGTGCTTTTACTAGTTATAATGGAAACTTAGGAATTAATAGAATTATTCGATTAAATGTTGATGGTACAATTGATAGTTTGTTTAATACTGGTACAGGTGCAAATATTACTGTATACGGCATTGATATTCAAAAAGATGGGAAAATAATTATTGCCGGAGCATTTACCACATTTAACGACCTTCCTAAAAATCGAATTATTAGATTAAATAGCGATGGCTCTGAAGATTTAACTTTTAATACTGGAATAGGCTTTAATAGCAATGTTTATGATATTGTTGTTCAACCAGATGATAAAATTTTAATAGGAGGTCAATTTACAAACTATTCCGGAAATCTAAGAAATAGATTAGTACGAGTTTTTTCTGATGGATTAATTGATAATAGTTTACAAATAGGAACGGGTTTTAATAGTAATTGTCGCTTTGTTTTTTTACAAGATGATGGAAAAATAATAACAGGTGGTAATTTTTCAACCTATAAAGGTGATTCTGTTCCATATTTAGTTCGCCTAAACAACACCTTATGTTTCTCTCCAACGGTTGTGAGTAATAACATCGTAATGACAGTAAATCCAAACCCTGTTTTATCTGTTTTGGCAAATCCATTATCTATTTGTACCTCACAATCAACTTCAATAAAAGCTAGTAGCGATGTTGGAATAGACTCATGGACATGGAACACCGGACAATTAGTTTCCGAATTTTCCGATTCACCGTCAACAACTCAAAAATATATTATTACAGCTACCACTTCTGCTGGTTGTAAATCAATTGATAGTGTTGAGGTTACAGTAAACCCCATTCCATCCATCGAAATCTCTCCTTTAAATCCTACAATTTGTGAAGGAGCAACTACCACTTTAACCGCTTCTGGTGCGTTGAACTATTCGTGGAGTGATGGATTAGGAAATAACCCAACGGCAATTGTAACATCATCTAATCCTACAACCTATTATGTTACAGCTACCGATTCACATGGATGTGTATCTACTGCAAGTACTTTTGTAAATGTTTTATCAAACCCAGTTGTACATATTTCGCCACTTAACGCGTATGTTTGTCCATCGGGAACAATTCAGTTAGTGGCAAGCGGAGCAACTACTTACGAATGGAGCAATGGCTTGGGAACTGGATCAACAAAAACAGTGCAGCCATTAACCACGACTGTTTATTCTGTAACAGGCTCTGCCGGAAATGGCTGTTTTTCGTATGCCGAAAAGTTAGTTACTGTTTTTACAGATCCTCAAATTGAATTAGTGAGTGACAATAATAATGTTTGTAACGGAGTCCCCGTAACATTTACGGCAAAGGCTAAATATATTAAAAACACACCAATAATTCAGTTTTATGTAAATGGAGGCTTAGTTCAAAGTTCAACTGATTCTGTTTTTACTTCGAGTTCAATTTCAAATGGAGATGTTGTTAAAAGTACAATGAGTAATGTTGAACAATCTCAAGGAGTGCTGGACGAAAGTTTTAATAAGTTTTCATTTAATAGTTCTATTCAAACTGCAGCTGTAGCAAACAATGGTAAAATTTATATTGGAGGTTCTTTTACACAGGCTAATGGTGTTAGTAAAAACCGAATTATTGGATTAGAAACTAATGGAAGTGAAAATTTAGTATTTAATGTCGATAGTGGTTTTAATAACATTGTACAAGCGATTGCAGTTCAAAGCGATAATAAGGTAATTGTGGTTGGTTCGTTTACAAAATACAAAGGGCAGCCATGCAATCGTATTGTACGTTTAAAAACTGATGGTTCAATTGATGCAGGATTTAATGTGGGTTCTGGGTTTAATAATTTAGTAAACGATGTTGTAATTCAAAGTGATGGAAAAATTTTAGTGGGTGGTAGTTTTTCGGCATATAATGGAAAAGCTTGTGTCCGAATTGCTCGTTTAAATAGCGATGGCTCTTTTGATAGTAGTTTTAATACGGGTGCTGGTTTTTCGAGTCAGGTTCGTAAAATTGCTGTTCAGAATGATGGTAAAATTGTCGTTGTTGGTGATTTTGGCTATTTTAACGGTGTAACAAGTTCACGTATAGCACGACTTTTAGATAATGGGTCAATTGATGCTAGTTTTGTGATTGGAAATGGTTTTGCGGGTAATGCTCAAACGCTTGCCATTCAAAACGATGGTAAAATTATAGTGGGTGGAGCCTTTACTTCATACAAGGGAACATCTGTTTCGCGAATTGCTCGGTTAAATACGAATGGAACACTAGACAATACTTTTTCGATTGGTTCAGGGTTTAATAATTCGGTTTCGGTAGTTTTAGTTTTGCCTAACGATAAATATTTGGTTGGCGGGTCATTTACTTCGTATAAAGGTGTTTTAGCAAATCGAATTATTAAATTAAACTCAGATGGATCAAGTGATAATGATTTTCAAACAGGTGCAGGGTTTAATAATGTTGTAAATTCATTAACAATATCGCCCGATGGAATGATATTGGCTGGTGGAGTTTTTACTACATATCAGGGAATTACGGCTAATAAAATCGCAAAAATATCAAACAACATCTGTGATATCACTACAGCAAGCAGTAATCAAATTACGATGATTGTTGGACAGCCAGGCTGTGGAAGCAAATCGTTACAACCAATTATTAGTATTTCAAAACAAGAATATTGTGAAAATGAAAATAGCAATTCGTTTGTACTAAAAAATTATTCTAATGAACAAATTATCTGGCAAAAAAGACAACAGGGTAATGAATGGGTTGATGTTGGTGAAAATACTTCAATGTATTTTGATTCCAATTTGAATGCCGGTTATTGGGAATACAGGACAGTTCTGGATAAAAATACCGAAAATGAAAAAAAATCAAATTCGATCATAATTAAAGTTAACCGAATACCAAAAGCAGATTTTACCTATAAAATTAATGGGTCGAATATTGACTTTAATTATAGTGATGTGGTCGATTTATTATCATGGAATTTTGGCGATGGATTTGTCTCTGATTCTAAACAACCAACGCATATTTATGAACAGGAGGGTCAATTTGTTGTGGCTTTAGAGGTTTCAAACGGTAATTGTAAATCATCAATTTCTAAAAATGTTGAAATTAAAAAGTCAGTAATTGCCGAAAATGAATTTAGCTTCACTGTTTATCCTAACCCATCTTTAAATGGATTGTTTAATTTGCTTTATTCTTCAGATGTAGGTCTCGAAAAAGCTAATATTCAAGTGTTTGATTCGTATGGCAAAATAATGTACTCTGAAGTAGTTTATGAAATAAGGAAGGGTAACATTATTAAAATGGATCTTTCTAAAAACGCTGGGGGAGTTTATTTAATGAAAATCACTCATTCAAAAGGCTCTTTCAATATTAAATTAGCAATTAGATAATGTCATAAAACCAATTAAAAAACTCTATCTTTATGGAATTAATATTAGAAATTCTATAAAGGTAGAGTGAAGATTAACAATCTGAAATCCTAATAAATAGGTAATTCATAAGCTCCATCTTTTCTCAAATCGCGATAGTTTAATCCAAGTCTCTTGCAATCCTCAATCATACGTTCGATGTTTCGTGGTGAATTAGTTTGGTCGAATATCCAAAGATTTGCTTTAATTTTTCGAGAAAGAGATTCCATATCAATCCATGGACTTGAACGAATATAAGCGATATCAACATTCACGTTGGGGATTATCAATCGCTTGGAAGCCATTCGCTTATCAATAAAAAGCACGCTTCTGTTTCCAGCTAACAAATAATCGCTAGTAATCATCATCTTGTCATCAGAATAGTTTAGAGTGTCCGAAAAACAAAGTCGTACATTGGTCGATATTCGATTTCGAACTTGGGCAGCTGCGATAAAAAAAGTAGCTGCATCGGGATTTGCTAGCAAGGTAGAATCCATAATTGAAATTGCTTTATCACCATTTTTTACCTCAATCATCGATTGATTTCTAATGGAATAAAAGGTTATTTCGGTAACCTTTTGATCTATTAATTTATCGAATGTTAGATAACTGAAAAACATAAGCCATAAACAGATGGACGTCCACCAAACTGATTTTTTTCGGTACAACCAAAAACTAATCGTAAAAATAAAACATCCATACATTAATATCATCGAAATTAAGTCAATATCAATATTACTACTTACTGATCCTGGCATTTGATGGATACTTACTACCATATAATTCATAAACTTTAACGACCAAACCAATAATTGATTTAAAAGAGTACTTAAATAAGGAATAAATGAAAAACAAATTACCGCTATTCCTAAATACATAACTACACTCGATAGGAATGGGATAAGAATATTTGCAATCATAAAGTAATTTGGAAACTGATGAAAATAATAAAGGCAAATAGGAGTTGTAAGCACTTGAGCTGCAATTGAAACACTGGCTAGTTGCCAAACAACATCAATAGGTTTGTTTTTTGGATGCCATAAATTATAAATTGGTTTTTGTAACCAAACAATGCTAAAAACAGCCAAATAGGAGAGTTGAAATCCAACTCCATAAAGCAAATTGGGATTAAGAATTATCAAAAACAAGAGGGATGCAAGTAAACTGTTATAAATTGAAACGTGCCTATCGAAAATGTTACCGAAAATAACGAATGTAAACATCGTGGCAGCTCTTAATACCGATGGAGATAAACCAGTTAAGAATGCATAAAACCAAACCAATAGTAATAATAATATTGATTTGATTAATTTCCCTCCTTTCCGTTTATCTAAAAACCCAAGTAAGAAATTCAGAAATAAATAAATTACACCAACATGCATTCCCGATACGCTCAAAATATGTGAAACACCCGCACCAGAGTAGTGCTTTGCCAATTCCGGGTCAAGGTTTTCGTCGTAGCCTAATAAAATAGCAGTAATAACTCCCATTTCTTGCACATCCATTTCTTGTGATTCAAAAATGGACATAAAATAATTTCTAACACGATAGGCTGCGTTTTGAATAACGTTTCCGTTTTCTGCTGATGTTTTTTGCCAAGCAAACGAAGGTACATAAGCCTGATATCGAATTCCTTTCCATCGCAGAAATTGACGATAATCAAATTCATAAGGATTAAGTGGAGCTGCAATTTCCGAAAATTGAGTATAAATTTTTAAACAGTCACCATATCGAATTTGTTCCGAAAGCGAGTCTCTTTGGATATAAAGCATTAGCTTTTCACTTCCCACAATGGGTATAGAGTCGCTATTGAAATGAACCGTGGCGGTGAGTTTTATGGATTTCTTTTTAACTATAGGGGCATCTATTATTTCTACCTCATAACTGTGATAGCCATTATTTACCCAATTGGGTAGGCTAAATTGCGATTTATTAAATAGGTTTCCATAAATTAATCCAGAAAAGAAAAAGAGAACAACTACAAACATTCCCTTTATCCATCTGAGGGAATATCCAATTTTTGAATTAAAAACAAGAAGTAAAATAAAAACAACAACAACCGTCAAAATTGTAGTAATTATTTCCACCGTATTTAATGGTGAAAATAATTCAGAAGAAACAACACCCATCAATAAAGGCAATAATAGGCGAGATAGAGGATATTGACGCATAAAGACTTAAAACTTAATAATATCCGTATATTTTACAACCTTAACATTGGTATAATAAAATTTGATAACATCTTCGAATGAATAACCCAGTTTAATCATTTTTACAGCACCTTCTTGACTTAATCCCACGCCATGTCCATATCCTTTTCCTTTTAATATTACGTGATCTCCTTCGGTTATTACACTAAAAAAGGAAGATTTCAGATTAAAATCACGGCGAATATTTCTGACAGGGATGCTATCTAACATGTTTTTTTGTCGCACATCTTGTTTAAACGTTAATAACTTTGATTCATAATCCGTTACGTTTAACACCCACGGATAGTTTTTTGTAAAATAGCCCAACCATTCTTTTCTAGTAAGTTTTTTTTCCCATATTGAGTTTCTCATGCTCAAACTAAATGTATCCACTTTTGTTTTTAGGTAGGACGTTTTTATCACCCATACATCTTCGGAATTTTCTGTTTGTCCACCCGAGTTACTATGAAAAGCAGCCGAAATTAATTTTCCGTCATTATCTACTACTACATCACAAAATGTTTGAGAAACAGCCATCATTATGTTTGAATGGTTACACCTGCGTTTGTATGATTGGCAATGAACACCATCGCATAAATTATAACCATCACTCATGTGTTTCATTAAATTTGTAATGGCATAGGTGCGAACAATGATTGCTTGGATTTTAAAAAAATCGACATCTTCTGAGCTACCAAATATTTCCGATTGAACAACTCCTGCCACATAACGTTCAAGTTCCACTCGGTTTATTAAAACAAAATTACTGTCTTCTATACTTAAATGTAGCTCATCATCATAAATTCGCTCTGGAGAGGCTTTTAATTCGGTGTTAACTTTAAAAGCATTTACTAAACCTGCTTTTTGAAAAACCAGTTCGGAAAATTCACCTAATACTTGATTGTTTTTGATTACCGAAATTTTATTGTTTTTAATTTTTAATGTAACTGGATTGTTTTTATAAATTTCCATTACTTGTTTGTCGCCCGACATCAAAATGTATTTGCCCGATATGGCTGTAAGCGTGAAAGTATTTATTTTATAATCTGCAAAAATTCGAATATCCAAATCCAAAGAAAAGATTTTTGTTGAAAATAATATTACAATAATCAGTAGTAAGCCTTTGATATATAGTGTTTTTAGTTTCATATTGTGCCTCTCTCCGTTTGAATTGTACCTTTTAGTCGCTAAAAATAAAACAATCGGGGCGAAAAAAGACGGAAAATTTGTATTTTATGCTCACGTTTAACTGTTAATAACTTTTAATTCTGTTGTACAAAATCGTTGTACGAAGTATCAGACTTCGTACAACCAGACTTCGTACAACCAGATATCTATTTTGGAAATTGATTTATTACCGATTGAGCTATTTTGGCGGAAGCACCCCCTTCGCCTAATATCATTTTTAATTCATTATAATCTTTAAAAACTATACTACGGTGCGATTCGTTAAGAATTTTAGTAGTTTCTTCCACGAGCTTTTTTGCATTAAAACTATTCTGAATTAGCTCGGTTACAACTTCTCGGTCTAAAATTAAATTGACCAGCGAAACAAAACGAATGTTTTTAACCAATCGTTTAGCAATTTCGTACGAAATTCTACTGCTTTTATAGCAAACTACTTGCGGTACTCCAAAAAGAGCGGTTTCTAAAACGGCTGTGCCTGAAGTAACCACTGCAGCATGACTTTTTGCCAACAAAGAATAAGTTTCATCAAAAATAATTTTTACATCTTTATTTTTAATAAGTTCTTGATAAAGCTCGGTGGGTTGCCAACTTACGCCAGCAATTATCCACTGATAATTTGGAAAAAGTTCGGGCAATGTTGACATTAGTGGTAGCATTTTTATCAATTCCTGCTTGCGGCTTCCCGGTAAAATTGCAACCACTTTTCTGGAATCCATATTCAAAATTGCATCCAATTGTGGATGAGGTTTATATAAAACCGATTTATCGTTAACAGCATCAATTAGAGGATGCCCAACATATTCTACGGGATAGTTTAGTTTTTCATAGAAACCTTTTTCAAATGGAAGAATAACATGCATTTTATCTACCACTTTTTTTATAGTATGAATGCGTCTTTTTTTCCAAGCCCAAATTTGTGGCGAAATATAATAATTAACAATAATGCCTTTTGGATGAATTTTTTTTGCAATACGTAAGTTAAAACCTGGATAATCAATCAAAATTAAAACGTCGGGTTTGTATTCTAAAATGTCTTTTTCGCAAAATTTTAAATTGCGAGCAATGGTTCTAATGTTCATCAAAACCTCAACATAGCCCATGAATGCCAAATCGCGGTAATGTTTAATTATTTTTCCTCCTGCTTTTTCCATTAAATCACCACCCCAACAACGAAAATCAGAATTGGAATCGAGTTTACGAATCTCTTTTATCAGATTTGAACCGTGTAAATCTCCCGAAGCCTCACCAGCTATAATATAGTATTTCATTTCTTAAGCAAAATATACAAAGTAAGCAATAGCTAAAACAAATGTAACAATTAAAATTCCTCTACCAGTACGATCGTATTTTAGTTTCAAAAGATAAAATCGTAAAGTAGCTAAATTTACAAAAACACTAACTAAAGCAAGAGTTTCAATTTTTAAAACATTTGTTTTCCCAGTAAATTCATCTATAATCATTCCGATACCGTATAATATTGCAAATGAAATTAATGGAACAATTATACCTAGAATTGCGCCAACAATCATCGAGTCTGAACGTAGTTTTTTCATTTTATTTTTGTATTGATTCCCATTTTTTAAACAAGTTGAGGTGAGTGTGAGCCGTTAAGTCAAATTGAACTGGATGTACCGAAACGAAATTGTTTTTCAAAGCCCATTCGTCTGTATCTTCTGCATCATCTAAATTCAAAAATGAACCAGTAAGCCAATAATATTCTTTTCCGTAGGGGTCCATATATGGCACCAATTCTTCTTTCCAATAACCTTTAGCTTGGCGAGTTATTTTAATTCCTCGACAAGCAGCCGAATGGATGTTTGGAATATTTACATTTAAACAAGTGCGTTCGGGGAGTCCTTCCGTTAAGACTTTTTTAATGATAATTGCAGCAATTTCTTTCGAAAAGGTAAAGTCAGCATCAGGATCATAGCTTGTTGTTGAAAATCCAATGGACGGAATGTTTTCGAATGCAGCTTCAAGTGCAGCAGCCATTGTTCCTGAATATAATATGCTAATTGCCGAGTTTGACCCATGATTAATTCCAGATAATACTAAATCGGGATATTCACCTTTTAAAATTACTTTTTGAGCTAATTTAACACAATCAACCGGTGTTCCATTTGTAGTGTATAAGCTAAATCCTTTGCGTTCGCTTATCTTTTTTATTCGTAATGGAATATGCATGGTAATTGCGTGCGACATTCCGCTCCGCGGACCATCGGGTGCTACTACCAAAACATCTCCGAATGTTATTGCTACTTCAATCAGATTTTTTAATCCTTTTGCTTCGTGCCCGTCGTCATTTACAACAAGTATTAATGGTCGTTTATTCATCGTTAAGTTTCTATTTGAGACCAAAAGTACAAACAATTTTTAAATTTTATAGACCTAACAGGTCTTAGAGACCTGTTAGGTCTATAAAATTTATTTTTTCTTTCTTAACGTTGAAAAAGCTGCTACTCCATCATATTCTGCAATGAAATAGGAAACGGTAATGTATTCTTCGTTAATTTTTGTAACAACTACTTTTTCTTCTTTTACACAAAGAGTTTGACCTTCCGTAATATACTCAACAAACTCCGCTTTATTCTTATTGGCTTTTACAAGCTTCCAATATCCACTACATGGAAAAGTTGGATAGTTAATATTTATTTCTTTTTTTTGATTGTCGTATATCAAATTAATTTCCCACGTTTTTTGATTTAATGCACCGGGTTGATAGCCTTCACCAATCCATGTTCCTTCGAGCCATTTTGTTTTGGCAACCTGACTAAAAGAAGATTGTACTTGAATGAAAAATACAAAAGTGAAGAATGTTAGTAGGAATCTGTTCATTATTAAAAATTTTTTATTTATGGAATGTTGTTTTGTAAAATCAAAGATACAAATTTATCTTTTTAAATCAATTAGAAATTCAAATGAGCTTAGGGTAAATAAAAAAAGAGCTTTACAGCTCTTTTTAGTGCGGATGAAGGGACTTCCCGAATAATTCGAGCTAAACTTCCGAAAAGTATTAAATAACCAATGAATATCAAAATTTAAAAACTTTATTCCGAAAGTCAAGCTCGACTAATTCGGGATAAACTTCTCGTCCTTATTAAATAAAAAAAAGAGCTATAAAGCTCTTTTTAGTGCGGATGAAGGGACTCGAACCCACACACCTCTCGGTACCAGATCCTAAGTCTGGCGCGGCTACCAATTACGCCACATCCGCATTGTGGACTGCAAAAATAATAAAAATTTCAGTTAGTTTCAAAATATTTGATTTTTTTTATTCTGGATTGTCCGAAGCAAACCATTCAGCATAGGATGTTGCGGTTTCGCGAAGTTTTAAACTGTATAATTCAATGTTTTTAGGTAATTGTGTTTTGATTTTTTTTGCAAAATCAATTAATAAATTTTCACTGGTTGGTTGATAATTTACTAGATGTATGTTTCCAAAATGAGATTTTAATTGTTCAATTACAGATTTTTCCATGTTTTTATTTAACACTAATGCGTGATCAAATAAATCAATTAGTTCGGTTTTAATAAGCTTTTTTAAATCACCAAAATCCATTAACATTCCATTTTTTGGAGAATTTTCATCGTTATTTGGATATCCTATAAGTGTAACCAGTAATTCATAACTATGTCCGTGAATGTTTTTACATGGTCCATCATAATCTTTTAATGCATGAGCCATTTCAAAAGTAAAATGCTTTGTAATCCGAATTATAGCCATATTATCTAATGAATTTGTAAATTAATGATTGTGTGCTGGATTTTAAACTAACAAGATACATTCCTTTAGGAAAAGCATGCAAATCAACCAATAAAACATTAGATATTGCACCTTCATATACATAAAGGACGCTGCCTTTTAAATCATAAATTGATATTTTATAATCTTCCGAAGTTTTTTTTGTTGTAATGCTTAAAAAATCTGTTTCCGGTTTGAAAAAAATAAACGATTCTGCCGAATGATTAGATTCGGAAATTCCAACAGTTTGGTTTGAAATAGTTATTAATTTTTCACCAAATACTCCCGAACCGTCTATGGCTGTGGCTCTTACGGTTACTGTGCCATTGGTAGATGCCGATAATAATCCGTTTGAAGATATTGTAGCGGTGCCACTGCCATTAATAACCGACCACGATACGGTTTGATTGGTAGCGTTGTTGGGTTGAACTGTTGCAATCATTTGGAGTGTTCCTAAATTAGAATTTATTTCATAGATTCCAGTTTGAGATGTAACAGTAACAGAAGTTACGGGAATAGGAGTGCTCCCCCAAACTAAATAAACCCATTCAGGATGATCGATGTAGGGGTTACGATTATGTTGGAAAGCATACACCGCTTCATTACGAAGTATTTCTTTTTGACTAACAGGATCTTGTGTATGCCACTGAATCATAAGATTTAAAAACCAAGTTTTATAAGCTGGATATGCATTACCTGCTAAAATTTCGTTTGCACTTGAATTATTTACCCATCCTGCAATTAAGTTTTCGTAACGAGTTGCCATATAAAAATAGGACCGGGCAAAGTCGCCTTTGTAAATATCGATTGGCTCAAATACTACTCCGGAATAACCTGTAGAAGGATCAGAAGAACCAAGTTTACTTCCATTGCTAGAGGTCCATGTTGATGTGCCAACTTTTCCATGAGGATAACTGCTTCTTCTGTTGTTAACGTATCCATCCGTTGGATAAACATGGAACAAATCGGAACGTTGAGGTGACGATTCACCGAGCCAACTGTCGCAAAACGAATGTTCACGATTGTAGCAATCGGCTTCGCTATTATAATTTCCACATTGATCTGAACTGTTGGAAGCGTTTGTGTACCAATATGTTGCCGTGCTGTCAGCCTTAACCGAATACATGTCGAAAACTTTATTGCCTGGTAAATTGTCGGTGGTTAAATAACATGCGTAAAGTCCATCATAGCCCTTGTCGGTATGTCCTTTAATAATGTTATATAATGCAGTTTTAAGTGGTGCACCCGACAATCCTTCTGCATCGTCATAATATCCCAAAGGAATTTGAGATTGAAGATTGAGAATCAAGCTTAGGAAAAATCCCAGCATAATTGGTTTAAATATTTTTTTCATGGGAATCAGGTATAATATAAATGTTGAATTAAAATCTTAGCTCCAAGAAATACCAGAACAAGACCACCAAAAATTTCCGCCCATTTGCTACTTACAAAAAAGCCAAATTTCCGCCCAATTCGAATACCGAGGAGGGTTAATATAAAAGTAATTAAACCTATAACAAAAACAGCTGTAGTAATGTTTACATCTAAAAAAGCAAAACTTAAACCAACAATGAATGCATCGATACTTGTAGCAATTGCTAGGCTATAAAGGACATAATTTTTTGTAAAATCAAAACATTGGTCACCTGGTTTTTTCTTTATTGCCTCTCCAATCATTTTTATTCCAATAATTGAAAGGATAGCAAATGAAATCCAATGATCGTATTGAGTTATATATTGTTGAAAAGCAATTCCTAAAAGCCATCCCAAAACGGGCATTCCTGCTTGAAAAACAGCAAAGACCAAAGCAACTTTTATGATGATACTTTTTTGTATTTTGGGCTGAGAAATACTGCAAGAAAGGGATACTGCAAAACAATCCATAGCCAATCCAATGGCAATAAAAATCAATTCAATTAGGTTCATTTAAAAAAATTTCCAACAAAAGTACGTAACAATTCTGATTTACTGTGTTAAAAAAATGCTATTCAATGCCGTTGAGTCATTCAAGTGAAAAAAATGCCTAAAAACTTCAAACAGTTTAATTAAATTCAGTAAAAACCAATGAAGTAATGCGTTCCAAACCCTTTGCATCTGCTTCCGAAAAAGATGCTTTTTCTCGACTATCTACGTCAAAAACACCAATTATTTCACCACTTTTATTTTTTATGGGGACAACAATTTCGCTTTCAGAGCGGCTATCGCAAGCAATGTGCCCCGAAAACTCATGAACGTCTGGAACAATTAACGTTTTATTTTCGTTAATCGCTGCCCAACAAACACCCGTATTTTTTTTCAAGACAATGCAAGCCAATGAACCTTGATAAGGTCCTACAATCAGTTCGCCGTCTTCTAATAAATAGAAGCCTGTCCAAAAAAAATAGTCAATTTTGTTATGTAATAACGATGCGATTGTTGCCATACGGGCAATTGGAGTTGTCTTTTTTTGAAAAAGATCTTTAAGTTGATTGTACATTCGTTCGTACCTGCCAGTTTTAATTGTTTCTGTCATAATTTAAAAAAATACCGCTGAGTTTTTCAGCGGTATAAATTAGGTTTATAATTTCTCAAGTTCTACGGTGAAGTGTCTCATAATTGGTGATTCCCATTTAATAGCAAATCCTCGTTTAATTTGATCTCGTCGGTCGTAAACGTTTTTAAGAGCTACAGCAATAACATCCATGTGATTATTTGTGTAAACTCGACGAGGAATTGCCAATCGAAGAAGTTCTAACTTTGGATAGCGATTTTCGCGGGTTTCGGGATCTCGGTCGGCTAAAATGGCACCAATTTCAACACCACGAATTCCAGCTTCGAGGTATAATTCCACACCCAATGTCTGTGCTCTAAATTCTTCTTTTGGAACATTTGGCAATACACGGTTTGCATCCACAAAAATGGCATGACCACCAGCGGGAAATTGATATGGAATACCATATTCGGTGAGTTTATTTCCAAGATATTCCACTTGTTTAATTCGAGTTTCTAGATAATCAAATTCAGTACCTTCATCCAAACCAACAGCCAAAGCATTCATGTCGCGTCCAGACATTCCACCATAAGTTACATAACCTTCGAACATAATATTAAAAACAGAAGTTTGACGCCATAACTCTTGAGTGCGCATGGCGATAAATCCACCCATATTAACAATAGCATCTTTTTTAGCACTCATGGTCATCATATCAGCATACGAAAACATTTCGGCAACAATTTCTTTAATTGTTTTATTTTCGTATCCTTTTTCCCTTTTTTTAATAAAGTAGGCATTTTCAGCAAAGCGAGCAGAATCGAATACAACTGGTTTTTTGTATTTATCAGCAATTTTTCGAACTGCTCTTAAGCAGTCCATCGAAACTGGCTGACCACCAGCGGTGTTATTTGTAACAGTTACAATGATAAAAGGAACTTTATCGTGATGTTCTACCATCGCTTTTTCGAGTTTCACTGGGTCTACGTTTCCTTTAAAAGGGTGAAACAATTCTGTATTTGCAGCCTCATCAATAGTACAATCAAGAGCGTGTGCTTTTCGAAATTCGATATGACCTTTTGTGGTATCAAAATGCGAATTGCCAGGAATAAAATCTCCTTCTTTTACTAATACCGAAAAAAGTACATTTTCGGCAGCGCGTCCTTGATGAGTGGGCATAAAATAGTCAAAACCAAGAATGTTTTTGATGGCTGTTTTCATGTTATCGTATGATTTAGCTCCCGCATAACTTTCATCGCCCATCATAAGTGCCGACCATTGCCGATCGCTCATGGCACCTGTCCCCGAATCGGTTAATAAATCGATAAAAACTTGATTACTTTTTAAATTAAATAAATTATATTTGGCTTCTTTCATCCATTTTTCGCGTTCTTCACGTGTGCTGCGATAAATAGGTTCCACCATTTTAATTTTATATGATTCAGAAAATGGAATTTCCATAATATTTATTTTTTGTTTTAATATTAAAATTTGAATAATTTGATTAAGAATTGAAAATACAAAAACTAAAAGGCATCTCTGTCTTTTATATTCTTAAGAACCAGTGATTTTGAAACAAAGGTGTGTCTCATAAAACTTTTTTTATCGGTTTCAAAGATATATAAACTTTTCAATTGACAAAATAAAAAACTGTGTTTTGACAAATTTTAATACAAATTGAATCGTTATCTTAAAAATATATGTAATAAATCTCAAGTTAATCCTTAATTCTAAGACTTTTCCTTATAAAAAAAACCGACGATTTAATCGTCGGTTTTTTCAAATTTATTCATGCATTTTTCGATATCTTCGATTCGATTTTCGACGTGCAAGTCCAACTTTCATTTTATAATGCATTAGATATAAGGTTGGTACTAATATTAACGTAAGGAAGGAGGCAAAGGTCAATCCAAACACAATTGTCCACGATAGGTTTTTCCAAAACATTACATTGTCTCCACCAAATCTTATTTGTGGATTTAATTCAGTAAATAATGTTCCGAAGTTAATGTTCATTCCAACAGCAAGTGGAATTAACCCCAAAATTGTCGCAATTGCTGTTAACAAAACAGGGGTAAATCGATTTCTACCAGCCAACGCAATAGCGTCAATAGTTTTTAGTCCTTTAAGTTTAAGTTCATCGATGTGTTCAACAATCAAAATCCCGTTTCGAATTACAATGCCACCCAATGCTACAACACCAAGTCCGGTCATAATAATTGAAATCGACATGTTAAAAATGACAATACCCAGTAGTACTCCAATGATACTAAAGAAAATTTCACTTATAATAATGAATGTTTTTCCAATGGAATTAAATTGGGTAATCAAAATAAAGAAGATAATGCCTATTGCAATAATCATTGCCAAGCTTAAAAAGTTCATAGCATCTTTTTGATCTTCTCGTTCGCCAGTTAATTCTGCTTTTATTCCTTCGCTAAATGGATACGAATCGGTGATTTTTTTAACACTAGCGACAACTTGTGTTGGGGTATAACCCGACAACACTTCTGAACTGATCGTTATCACTCGTTTATTGTTTTTACGGTTTATTCCACCATAAGCATTTTTATATTTAACCTGAGCTACCGCCGACAAAGGAACTTGTCGAAATTGACCAGTTGCCATATCCCGAAAACTGATTTTAGTATTCATTAAGTTTTCAACATTTCCACGTTGAATTTCAGAATATCGAATTTGAATTGGATATTCATCTTCTCCTTCTTTAAATTTACTGGTTTCTTTGCCATAAATTGCAGTACGTAGTTCTAATCCTACTTGAGCTGTACTAATCCCTTCGCGCATAGCACGTTCGCGATCGACCTCAACAATAATTTCGGGTTTACTTACTTGGAAATCCATTTTTAACTCTTCAACTCCAGGTATTTGTAGAGAATCGAGATAGTTTTTAAATGCGATAGCATCTAACACTAATACATCTATATCTTCGCCACTAATTTCAATGCTAAGTGGTTTTCCTGTTGGAGGTCCCATTCTGTTTTTTTGTACCGAAAATTTTGCTCCTGGAATATCTTTCACTGCATCGCGGAATTTATCAATGTACAAACCTGTTTCAACTCCGTTTCGTAAATGATGTTCTACAAAATTAACAGTAACTTTTCCTTTGTGTGATTGAATGCTTCTGTCGAAACTCATCCCATCACCAGCTCCAGATGCTACATTTGCAATTATTGACTCAACAACTGGGTTATTATTGCCCAATACTTGATTTACTTTGTTTTCAACTACTTTAGTAATTGAATCGGTTATAAGTTGATTTGTACCCACAGGCATTTCAATTAATATTGAAATATTATTTGGTTCATTTTCAGGGAAGAATAAAACCTTTGGTTTAGCAATTCCAACAAGTATTAATGTAAAGAAAAACAAAGCAGTAATAATTAACAAAAGGTTTCTTGGTCGCTTTCCAACCAGTAAAAATCGCAACTGACGTTCGTACCAATTTGAGAATGTAGGCCATGTTTTCTTTTGAAAAACATCCGTTAAACGACGAATTGCAAACGTATAAAGAAGATAAATCGCACCCATTATTATTATAAAATTAGCTATTCCATGCCATTTCACAATATGTAATAGAGCACCAACAACAAACATAGCTAGAGCCCTGAAAATAATTTTTTTACGACGTTTTGCGTCCATTAACTTTTCTTTATTATCCATAAAATCTACCGCGAAAACGGGGTTGAAAATATAGGCAACAATGAGTGAAGCAAAAAGAGTAATAATAAGTGTAACAGGCATGTAATGCATAAATTGTCCAACTATTCCGGGCCAAAATGCTAATGCAAAAAATGGAGCCAAGGTTGTTAAAGTACCGGATAAGATAGGCATAAACACTTCTCCTGCAGCAATTTTAGCTGCTTTTTTAATATCAGGTATTGTTTTATGTAATCGATGTGTATTTTCAATCACAACAATGGCATCATCAACTACAATTCCCAAGGCAAAGATAAATCCGAACATTACAATCATGCTCAGCGAAAAACCAATTACAGGCATTATCATAAAAGCAATACCCATGGAAAGAGGCACCGAAAGACCAACAAAAAATGCATTTTGTAAACCCATAAAAAACATCAAAACGATTGAAACCAAAAGGAATCCCATAATGATTGTGTTAACAAGCTCATCGAGTGAGTTACGTGTAAAACGCGACATGTCGCCAGTAATAGATACTTGAACTTCTTTAGGTAAACTTGGTTTTATTTTGGTTTCAAGAATATCTTTAATTTTATCGGATGCTTCAATCAAATTTTGTCCGCTTTTTTTGATAACACTAACGGTTATAACGTTTTTCCCATTTAATCTGGAAAAGCTTTCTTGCTCTTTAAAATCATCTTTTATTTCGGCAATATCCTTTAAATAAACGTAACCACCAAAACCCGATTTAATAACAATCTGATTTAACTGTTCTACAGAAGTAAACTGACCTACAACGCGCATCGTACGTTTCATTACACCAACATCAATATTTCCAGCCGAAATGGTCATGTTTTCCTGCAATACAGCTCGGTCAATATCGGATAAAGAAATACCTGCTGCGTGCATTTTATAAACATCAACATTAATTTGAATTTCTCGTTCCAAAGCTCCAATGACATCGGCTCTTGTAATTTCTTTCAATTCCTCAACGTCATCCTGAACAATTTCGGCATAATCTTTTAATCGTGTTAGAGGAAAATCGCCTGAAATCTGAATATACATTATCGGGATTTCAGAAAAATCGATTTCCATAACATTCGGATCTGCCGGTAAATTATTAGGAAGTTTGGATTTAGATTTATCAACCGCATCTTTAACTCGTTGTTTTGCTTCCTTTACATCTACATCTGTGTTAAATTCAACAACCACACTTGAAAAATCTTGCAATGAACTGCTGGTTACTTTTTTAACTCCCGAAAGTGATTTAATTTCTTTTTCAATAGGTCGAGTTACTAAATTTTCAATATCCGAAGGAGATGTACCAGGATAAGGAGTACTTATCATAATTGTAGGAATCACAATGTCGGGAAATTGTTCTTTCGGAATTCGAGTATAACTCATAAACCCAATTATTGCTATCATGATGATAAGAACATACATACTGCTTTTATTATCTATAGCCCAACTGGTTGCGAAAAACTCTTTTATTTTATTATTTTTATTTTTATTCATTGTATGAGTGTTTTGAGCGTTCAATTATTTCACTTGAATTATTTCGTTATCGTTTAAATTTTGATAACCAATCTTTATTATTAGGTCGTTTTCTTCCAAACCACTTAATACTTCAACTTTGCCTCCATAAGCAACTCCAGTTGTAATAACTCGTTTTTTTGCAACATAATTAGCACCACTTTTTTCAGCCACCATAATGTATGTTTCACTCATGCCTTCTTGAAGAATATTGACAGGAACCGTGATTGCTTTTTCTTTCATGTAATCATTAATTTTAACTACTGCAATCATATTTGCTCTTAGAGGAAAGGACATACTTCCAAGACGAATTTCGGCGGTAAAGCTACGGTTACTTGGATTTATATATTTGCTGGCAAAGGAAATCTTAGCCTCTGTTTCTTGACCGAAATCAGGGAAATAAACGATGGCTTTATCGCCATTTTTTATTTTAGAAGCGTATGTTTCTGAAACATCTAAAACTACCTTCGCTTTTGAAAAATTGATAACTCTAAAAACTACCATTCCTGGAGCCACTGATTGACCAATTTTAACAGGTAATTCTTCAATTGTTCCGTTAATTGGCGATTTTATTTTCGACATTTCAATTTGTTCCATCAATGTTGCCAAACGTTTTTCCATGGATTCTTTTTGTGTTTTTGAACCAAGGTACTGAACTTCGGAACCAATGTTTTGTTCCCAAAGCGATTTTTGCTTTTCATACATTGTTATTGCATAATCTAATTGTGTTTTTACTTCGGCAATACTTTGTTTTAATATTGTTGCGTCCAATTCTGCTAAAACTTGTCCTTTTTTTACACTTTGTCCTACTTCAACATAAATGTGTGTAATTACTCCTGGTGTTTGAGCTGTGGCAATAACATTATCTTCTCCGTCTAGCTTTCCTTGTAACTCAATATATGATGTAAACGTTTCTAGTTTTGCAGTATCAAGCGACACCATCTTTTTAATTTTATTTGAACTATTTGGATCAAGATTTAAGGCAAGCTCTAGTTCCTTAATTTGTTTGTCGAGTTGTTCTCGTTCGCTTTTTAATTTTTCGAGTTGTGCTTTTTTATCCGATGTGCCACATGATGAAATCAAGAGTGTTAAGGATAAAATGAAAATAAACCGTTTCATATACTATAATTTTATTGTTTTTTATACTTTTAATATTTACCTATTGCTTTATCTAATTTTGTTTTTGAATTTAATAATTCGAGTGTTGCAGATATAAAATTTGACTGTGCCGTTAAAAATTGTGCGTAATTTTGAGTTAATTCTGTACTCGTGATTACACCCTCTTTAAATTTTATCACCGCTTTTTTAAAAATTTTATCTGCTAAATCCTTGTTTTTTTGCTCCGTTTGATATTTACTTAAAGCATTATTAAATCCAATGGAAGCTTGATTTGCAGCCAATTTTAATCCCTCACTAACTTGAATTTTAACTACTTGGCTTTTTAGTAAATTTAGTTTTTGTTGTTGAACTTTAGCTATACGCATTCCACTCGAAAATATTGGAATATCTATATTAACACCGATAATTGATGTTGGATACCAGTCTTTTCCAGTTTCAAAAATATCAAATTCGTTACGCATTGCTTTCTTTTGGTAGGTATAAAATCCTGAAATTGTTGGAAGAAACGTTGATTGTTCACGCTTAAGATTCAATCTTTGAAGTTTTTCCTGTGTGTTTATTAGTGAAAAATCAATCAAATTATTTACATCAATGTTGTCAATTTTTACTGGTTCAAGTGTAATTTTACCAAGTAGATTATCAAGATTGTCTGTTAGTTCAATCTTGTCATTCAAATCAATTCCAATTTGATATTTAAGCAATTGTTCTGCAACACCTGCTTGATATTGAATGGATTGAATCGCATTTTGAATGGTTAAAACGTTGATTTGAAGTTGATCTACGGTTGTTTCTTCCACAAAACCTTGTTTGTTTAATGCTTTTGTATCCAAAAACAGTTTATTCATGGTTTCGTAACTTGATTCTAATATTTTGGTGTTTTGACGAAGGGTTAAAACCAAAAGATAAGTGTTACTAATGTCAGATTTTACATCAATTTCCGATTTTTTATAACTCTGTTCGGATAATTCGTGAAAAACTTTTGCAGCTTGAAGCCCAACAATGTATTGACCACTAAAAATTAATTGGCTAATGGTTCCACCAATAGAAGCATTGTGTTGAGTCCCGAATTTGGCCGGAAAAAATTGCATGTCGGAGCTTGATGGAAACATGACTGGTCCTGTACGCCCCTGTACGCCTTCCTTAACCAATACGCCATATACCGAAGGACTAATAAAATCGGGTAGCAAAGTGGTGGGAATATCAAGCATGTCTTGATATTGAATTTGAGCATTTGCCTGAGGCAGTCCCATTGCCGTAGTTTCCCAAATCTTTTTCTTGGATATTAAAATGTCCGTTCGGGAATTTTGTAAAACATAGCTGTTTTTAATCGCCAGCTCTTGAGCTTGTGTCATTGAGAGAGAGTGTGTTTGTTGCGACCACGCTGGCATAATACAAAACAAACCCACAATGGACAAGCTGATAATTTTTGTAATCTTTCGTCTCATTTTTATTTTAACTTTTTATTGTTTTTAATTTCAGTTCTAAATATTCGAGCCCTTTTTGAGAGGCTATGCCACGAATGTGATACACAAAAACGGTTTCCAAAATTTCATCAAAAGAAACATCAAGAGAATGTCTTCCCCATAAGGATAAATGGTTAACCTGTTCTTCATATAGTTTGGCAATCACACCAATATTGAAATCATCTCGATACAATCCCTCTTTTACTCCCTGCTCAGTGTTGAGGTATATTTTTCCGAAAATATGTTTTTTTCGATGTTCACTCACTAATAACCATGCATCCGGATAGTACTTCTGTAAATCGAAATTAATATTAGGGTTCATGTTTTTACGATTTTCAGCTATTTCTTTGCTGACAAAAAATAAAATATCAATGGCATTTAAAGAATTCTCTTTAATAATATTCGACATTTTGCAGTCTAAACTTTCCATGGCACGAGTTACAACTTGCATCACTACATCTTTTTTATCCTTAAAATGATGATATAGCGTCTTTTTCGAGATTCCAAGCTCACGTGCTATATCGTCCATCGAAAGACTTTTTATTCCATATTGTAAAAATAATTCCGATATTTTATCAATCATTTTTCAATTTTTAGTTCATGTTTAAAAACTTAGGAAACAAAATAACACAAAAAACGTTTCCGTTGTTTTCACATTAACAACATTTAACAATACGCATGGTGTTTAGGTTTGGGAAACACAAAAAACGTTTTGTGCAGCAAATGTATTGAATGATCAATTGATTTTTTTTTTAAATATTTTAAACAAGGAAAATGGGAGGTGAATCGCCGAAATTGGATGCTAAAAGCAAATTGTGATATTTTTTTCAATTTTACAACCTGCCGTGGTTAATATAATGTTAATGCTTCTAAAATGGTTTAATAAATGTAAAATATGTGTAAATGGTAATTTTTATTATGTTAAAATTGAAAAAATATTTATGAAAATAAAAAAATAATATTAATTTTATGTTGCAAAATAAAACAGATGAATAAATAAAATGGAACAAAACAAAATTCATTATAAATCGATAGCTGTATCAGTAATAAACAAAAACATTATCATCTTTCACATGCACGAAAGTGAAATTACCGATGATTATAGTTTAGTGCTTGGAATATCAACTTTTAATGAATTTGTTGGACACCAAAAGCCTAAATATGTGATTTTTGATAAACGGGACTTGTTGTTTGATTCATCAAATAAAATTCAGGGTTTTTTAAAAACACAAGGTGTTGATCAATTGCTAGATTTTGGAGTTAAACGTATTTTTTTTATTGTTAGTGATAAGCGATTTGAAGAGGTAGGAGGTATATTTGGTTATAAAGGAATTAGTGCCTATAAATCGCTGAGTAATGTTTTAGCAGAGATTGAAAAAGAAGAAGAGGCTCTTAAAATCGATAAATAAAACCGTTAGTTAAACTATAAAACACCTTTTGAACAGATGGTGCAGGTTTTGAATCAAAAAAATAATTAAATTGAGTTTTATATTTAAGATTTTTAAATATTGTTGCTTCAATACTACTTTCGTTCGTTATTCTATAGTTTTTAAAAATATTTATTTGAGGCTGGTAATAAGTCGTGTTTCGAATGGTTATTTCTGGAATTGGTTGCAGCACAAAACTTAAATAATTGCTTAAACGGACTTTGTCCTGAAAGGTATCGTCAATATAAAGTTCAAACTCATACATGCCTGCTATGCCCGAATATATTTTGTATTTTTCCTTGTTTAACAATACAAATCGACCTCCTGCACCCCATAAAAAGCGACGTTGAATTTTTTGAATTCGATTAAATTGCACTTGAGTATAAGCTTCGGCAATAAGCCATTTATTTGAAAAATCGTAATTATAGCGAAAATGCAAAAAACCGTTGTTTAAATATCGAATGGTGTCGATTTGCATCATTTGTAAATCGGCTAGGAATATATATGTGCTTTTTAAAAAATGATATTGAATTTGAGTCGAATTTTTGGCAGTAAAAATAGTGCTCGTGCTTTTGTTAATGTCCAACGAAAGCTCTGTTTTGCCAATTAAATTTTTAGTACTATCTGCTTCACGACGTTTTTCGACATTAACTACTTGAGCATTGATTAGGTTAAAAAGAAAAAGTAATATTATTGAGATTAAAAATGTTTTGTTCATTTATAAAAATTGAATTGCAAAAATAAAAAAAAGACCCGTATTAATTATACAGGTCCTTTTTGTTTATGGAGATTCTATATTATTGAATTTTTAATTTAGTTAAAATTTCTTTTGGAATAGACTTTTTGTTTACCATAATATCCGTTGTTTTATATCTAACAAAGGCATCAGAGGCATAAAAATATCCTTTGTAAATGTTGTTAGTGTTCCATGAATTTTTTACTAAAAAGTACTTAGTGCCAAATTGGTCGGTTGCGGTACCTGTTATTTGCATTCCGTGGTCGTCAGTTGTTTGATAATTGTCAAAAGCTAATTGACGATTATCTTGAGTAATTTTCTTTTCAGGGACTTTTTTATCAAATGAGAAAAGCTCTTTTTCGCGATCTTTGGCAGACATGGTTTCCCATTTTGCTCTTTCTAAACCGTCCATAGCTTTCACATCGGTTTCGGGAACAATTGCCACCCCATTTCTAAATGAAAATCCTTTTTCGCTTACGTCGCTACCCCATGCAAACGAATAACCATTATCTATTGCATAATAAAGCACTTGCATCATTTCGTCTAATGGTAAATTATATGATACATCCCAAGCCCAATTGTCGGGTATTTCTAAAATAAATGGAGCATAAAATGGGTGATGCGAATAGGAGGTAATGCAAACATAATCATCGAGGTTTAGTCCTAAATCTTTTGCATAAGAAATGGGTGTGTACTCTTTTCCATTTGCTTTAAATGTTTTTGGAACAGGACCAAAATAAGCATCTAAAATGGAACGATAAGCGGGAAGCCAAGCGGTTGTGAGCGTTTTATTTTCGTCTTTAATTACTGCATCTAAGAAAGCTTTTAGTACAGCATCAATTTCGCCATGAACATGGTTGTCTTGTCCATAATTTAACCCCGGATATGCTTCTTCGGGCACAATTCCATAAGTTTTAATCATGTTTGTAACATCGTGGAAAGCTCCCCCGCCACCAAAGTTAATGTTGCCGTGCATGCGAACGTATTTAATCCCTTTTTCTTCATAAGCCATACGAACAACATACATTTCGGATAAATTATATTCGCCCTTGTTTAATCGAAGAAGTTCAGATTCAAGAAAAGCCATTGCGGAATAACTCCAACAAGTGCCAGCACGATATTGGTCGCGGACTGGAGTGGCTTTCACCTCTTTAGTATTTGTGAATTTTAATCCTTCGCTCTTTGAATCTTGAGCCGAAACGATGGAAATAAATCCAAGTATTACGAAACAAATTGTAAATAATTTTTTCATGATGTTTTTTTTATTGCAAACTTACAAAAAAACAAATGAAATGTTTAACTCAAATCGATAAAAAAGGAAATACTATCGATGAGTAGGTTTTTTTAATACAATAAAAAAAACAGTTTTTTATTGTATGGTTGTAAATTGAAAATGACTACTAATTGAGTCGCAACTAATAACACTCGAAATTACATCGGCAAAAACCTCGGCAACAGATACTTGAGTAATTTTAGGCGATTCGATGCGTAGGGGTAAAGTGTTAGTAACAATTACCTCGGTTAGTGTTGATTTGTTAATTTTATCAACCGCATCGCCAGATAATAAAGGGTGGGTGCATAAAGCTCTAACACTTTTTGCTCCATTATCCATTATCATATTAGCAGCTTTGCAAATGGTTCCAGCAGTGTCAATAATGTCGTCAACTAAAACCACGTTCTTATCTTTTACGTCGCCAATAATTTGTAATCGTTCAATAACATTCGCTTTAGCACGTTGTTTATAACCAATTGCTAAATCGGCATTTAAAAATTTTGCATAAGCTGCAGCTCTTCTAGTGCCACCAGTATCTGGCGAAGCCATACAAAGATTTTCCAGATTTAAACTTTTTAAATAAGGAACAAAAACAGTAGAAGCATATAGATGATCCACGGGAACATCAAAAAAACCTTGAATTTGGTCGGCATGTAAATCCATGGTAACCACTCTGCTAACTCCAGCAGCGGTGAGTAAATTTGCCATTAATTTGGCACCAATAGAAACACGAGGTTTATCTTTACGATCTTGACGTGCATATCCAAAATAAGGTATTACTGCAATAATTTTATGAGCAGATGCTCTTTTAGCAGCATCAATTAACATTAAAAGTTCTAATAAATTTTCGGCTGGAGCAAAGGTAGATTGTATGATAAAAACGTCGTTACCTCGCAATGTTTCTTCGTACGAAGGCTGAAATTCACCATCACTGAAATTAAATATAACAACTTCTCCTAAATTTTTTCCGTAAGATTTTGCAATTTTTTCTGCTAAATAGCGTGTTGCTCTACCCGATACTAATGTAACTAATGATGGCATAAATGATTGATTTTAAGATGCTTGTTGTTGACGACTGATGCAAAATTACAAAAAATATAATACTATAATCAGAGATTAAATTATATTTTTTTTTTACTTGTTAATTAAAAAAAAAGGAGTAATTTTGTCGTTCGTTCTCTTGACAAATGCCCGAGTGGCGGAATTGGTAGACGCGTCGGTCTCAAAAACCGATGAGGTTACACTCGTGCCGGTTCGATTCCGGCCTCGGGTACGGGTTAGAAGCTTCTTAAATAATATTTTTAAGGAGCTTCTTTTGTTAAAAAACACAAATTATTCAATTGGGTACTTTAAAATCGAAATGATTGACCTGGCTGTGTTTTAATCCCCTTTCAGCGATTTATAGCTGTTTATGAAATCAAAAATTTAGAAATAAAAAAAACTGTCGATTCGTTTCGACAGTTTTTTGAAAATTTTAAACTGCTTTATTTCAATAATTTCATTTCTCTTAAACAATTTTCAATTTTTTGATAGGTGCGTTCAATGTCGTTGTCTAAACCTACGGAAAAACGAATTAATCCTTCCGACATTCCCATTTCTCTTTGAATTTCTTCGGGAACTTCCGAAGATGTTGATTTTCCGGAATTGCTAAATAAAGTTTTAAAGTATCCTAAGCTTACCGCTAAATATCCAACACCGGCTGTTTGCATTTTTTCCATCAATTCGTTTGCAATTTCGGCTTTTTCCATATCAATAGATATCATGCCACCATAACCAAATTCTTTGTTAATGATGGAATTAAAAATGGAATAATCTTTATGTTCCTCCATTCCCGGATAATTGGCTTTAAGTCCGATTTCTTTGAATCGTTTGGATAAATACATGGCATTATGGCTATGTTGCTTCATCCTAATGTGCAATGTGTGTAAATTTTTAAGAATATTTGACGAACGTAGAGGATCTAATGCAGGTCCTAATAACATAGCGGTTCCATCATTTACGTTGGATAAGGAATTTACAAATTCGGCAGAAGCACAAATTGCTCCGGCAACACAGTCGTTTTTACCATTTATAAATTTGGTCATACTATACACAATAATATCGGCTCCGTGTTTAAAAGGGCTTACAATTAAAGGTGTAAACGTGTTGTCAATAACTAATTGTGCATGAGCTGCATGAGCTATTTTTGCTAACTCGGGTACATTGGCAATTCGTAACAATGGGTTCGACATAACTTCGGTGTAAACCATTTTGGTATTTGGACGAATAGCTTCTTTAACAGCATTTAGGTTGGATGTGTTAACAAATGTAACATCGATGTTGTACTTTGGTAACCAGTTTTTCATAAAGGCAAATGAGCCGCCATAAACAGTTTCGCTGGATACAATATGATCGCCGGATTTACATATTTGTAAAATAGTACAAGTAATAGCTGCCATACCTGATGCTGTAACCCATGCTGATTCTGTTCCTTCCATTGCAGCCATGGCATCTGCTAAATATTTGTTACTTGGATTCCAGTGCCTAGAATATAAAAAACAACCTTCTGTTTCACCATGAAACGTGTCTAACATAGTGTTGGCTTCCATAAAGGTGTAAGTTGCCGAATCGGTGATAGATGGATTAACTCCTCCAAATTCACCAAATTGTTCTAAATCTTGAATGTTACTTGCCGGATCAAATTTCATAATATGTTTTTTTTAATTTTTCGATTTACTACAACTGCAAAAATAGAACTGTTTCTTTAATATCAAAACCTTTTCTGAAAAAAATATTGAAAATGAACGTGTTTAAAATTCGACTTGCTCAAATGTTAATTCGTTTCAGCGATGCTATCGATTATTCCGGGTTAGTTTTAGTTTTTAAAAAATTCATAAAAAAAGCAGAGATTGCCTCTGCCTCATGTTTTAGAATAAATGTTTTCTATTGTTTATGTTCGCTATTGCCATCTCCATGACTACATGCTTTTTGGATGGGTTTGGTTGTATCGGAATATTCGGTGAAATATCCAATTTTTTCAATTTCTTGAACCAATGCTTTAGTACTGACAATTTCCGAATTATGTTCGATGGTTACAATTTTTGTTTCAACATCGGCATTAACTTTAGTAACTCCGTTCACTTCAGATAATTTTGTTTCAAGTAATTTTTTGCCGTTTGGACAATGAAATCCTACTTTTACTTTAAAAACATTTTGTTTTGCTGTTGCTTCTGGAATAACCGGAACTTGAGTAGTTACGGTTTGTGCGGTAAGTGTAAAAACACTGGTAATACCTAATAAAAACAGAAATAGAATCGCTTTTTTCATAATTATAATGTTATTAATTCAAGGACAAAGATAAGAAAAAGAAGAATTCGATTTTATCTTTTTATGATAAACCCGCTAATCTGTTTTTATGATATAATAGCCGTTCATATCTTTATTAAGCGATTCAATTTCGATAATTGAAAATTCGCGAATTATTTTTTCATCCTTCATTAATTTTAGAACTTGATACTCCTCGGGAATATGTTTATTGAATTTTATTCCAAATATTTTAGAATAGCCACCCGACATAGAGGGAATATTAACCGTGTATACATTTCCTATCGGCAATATTTCATCATATTTGCCAGCTCCTTGATGTAGAAACATTTTTGTCGATTTGTCTTTTGTGTCCGCATAAACAATTTTATAGTTTTTGGGGTTAGATTTGATATCCGCAATCACACATGAATTAAGGAATAGGCTAATTAAAAAAAATGAAAGGAGCAAAATGGTGTTTTTCATGTTTAATTTTTTTCAAAAATAGTGTTTTTTATAAAATAAAAATGCTTGCATAAAATTATGCAAGCATTTCGTTTTATTGTATCCCCGGGGGGGCTCGAACCCCCGACCCATTGATTAAGAGTCAATTGCTCTACCAACTGAGCTACGGAGACAAATAAACTGACTGCAAAAGTACATTTTTTCTGTAATAAAAAGAATTGTTTTTTGATATGACAAAAAAATTGACATCAAAAATATCTTTACCAATCAAATTTTCGGAACTCTTTAAAAATTGATGCGATATAATGCCATTGGAAACAATCCCATTTGATACTCCGTTTCAACAACTTTATTCTTTTTGTCGTACGATTCTTTTAATACATTATTATGATTTGTCACATTTTGAATATCTATGGCAAACTCCTGCGAAAATTTCTTTTTATTATGCTTGAATCCAATTCTTACATCCATTCTAAAATAATTTGGATTACGCTTTTCGTATGCATTCTCCCAATTAATAACCTTTCTGTTTTGTGCTATTGATTTTTGCAAATCGATTTCCAATTTTGGATTTCCTCCAGCATAAGTACCTCGAAAATTAAACGTAATTCGGTTTTGTTTTTCAATACCAACAGGGAGTTCGTATCCAAACAGCCCATTGAGAACAAAATTGTTGTTAAATGCTGTGTTTCGCTCTACTCCATTATAATCGTAATATTTCGATTGAAATAAAGAGCTCGTTACCAAAAAGTAATAGTTATTTTGAAAGAATTTCTCGAGTGTTATTTCTACCCCATAGTTTTTCCCAGTTGCTTTATTAACTAAACTATCGGGTACAATAATTTCAAAATCGGCACCCGAATTTATAAGTGACTCTATGGGCGAAGATTGAGAAATTGGAATATTAAAAAGATGCTGATAGTATGTTTCTAGTTTTAATCGCATTTGCTTTGAAATGTTTAAATCGTACCCCAAAACACCATGAATACTTTTAGATAGACCCAGATTTTTGTTTGAATTATAGGCGATTCCGTTTGAGTCGTAACTTTCGGATAAATATACAATACTTGCTTGTGTTTGGCTATGAATACCAAAACCCATGTTTATTGCATGTTTTTCGCTCATTTCATAACTCAAACCAAGTCGTGGCTCAACATTGTATGATTGATTATAATCCAAATAAAGAAAATTCAACCCGCTCGACATCGATAAGTTGTTGCTAAAATTATGCTTCCATTGCCCGAAAGCTGTTAATAAACTCATGCTTCCTCTAGTATCTCGCAATACTTCCCAATAATTTATGTCGTCTCCATTTTCATCGGTTCGGGTTGTAAAGGAGCTGTCCGAAAAATCTAAATAGTCTCTGGTGAAATTTACCCCAAACGAGATGTTATTTTTGGCATTTATTTTTGTTTTTTCAAATACTGAAAACGTGAATTTTGTTTCTTGAAAATTTGCCATATAATCGGGCTTAAAATAACGATATTCATAATTTTTCGACTGTGCATATTGAATCGAGGATTTCACTTCAATCCTGGTTTTATTACTCAAAAACCGCACAAATGTAACTCCAATTACTCCTGTATTATTTTGAATAGTATCTCTTTTTGTTGTGTCTTTTGTCGTTTCCAATCGATCTAAACCTCCAATTCCGAAAATTGAAATATATCCTTTTTTTACTGGAAAATTCATTTTAAAGCTTAGGTCTTGGTAACGTGGAGTAGAGGATTTTTTACCCACTTCGAGACCCATCATATTGAGCAACGAAAGCATAGAGTATCGATAATTTACAATGAACGACGATTTGTTTTTCTTCGAAATCGGACCTTCGGCTCCAAGTTCGAATCCATTAAATCCAACTTGCCCCATAAATTCGTGTTTTTCGTTGTTCCCATTTCGCATTTTAAGGTCAAAAACACCACTAGTTGCATTGGCATACTCCGCCGGAAATGCACTTGAAAAAAAATCTGAATTCGACAGCAAATTATTATTCAACATACTAATCGCACCACCGGTTGTTCCCATTGCCCCAAAATGACTGGGGTTTGGAATGTTAAAACCGTCAAGTCTCCAAAGCAAACCAATTGGTGAATTTCCGCGAATAATTATATCGTTTCGCTCATCATCCCCAGTACTGACTCCTGCGAAGTTTTTTGCCATTCGAGATGGATCACCTAAACTTCCAGCGTAACGCTCTGTTTCTTCAATCGAAAAAGTACGAACACTAATAACGGCCATTTCATTTTGAGCTTTCGATTTTTCGACAGTAGCTGTAATACTCACTTCTTTCAAGGAGGTAACACTTTCCTGAAGTTCTATGGTTAAAACAGTTTCTTTACCACTACTAATAAGTATATCATTTAGGGTTTTTGAATTATAGCCAATAAACGAAACAATAAATGATTGCCTTCCTAACGAAACATTTGTTAATCTGAAATTTCCATTGGCATCAGTACTTGTTCCTGAATTTGTCCCGGCAATTTGAATATTTACACCAGGCAATGGAAGTTTACTGTCCATATCCAAAACGGTTCCACGCACTACTTGTCCCGATGGTTGTTGCGAAAATGCACAAAATCCTAAAACGACAAGAATAAGGGTTAAATATATTCGATTCATAAAGCTTTTCTTTTGGATTGATTTTTATTTCAAATTATTAAAAAATTTTTCGATTGCATTTGAAACAAAAACTTTTGGATTTTCGATTTCTACCGGTCCTCCATTTTGACCGACAACTAGAGACGTTACTCCGTGAATAAACGCCCAAATAGTAAACGTTGTAATTTCGACATCTGCACTCGCGAAATACTTTTCCTCGATACATTTTACCACTGATTGTCGAAGTAAATCGTAGGCAAAGCGTCCTTCTTCCCATTCATCCGGAGAACTCAATCCTTTTTGTTTATACGACATTACAAATATTAGATTGTAATATTCTGGATTTTCCATTGCGAAACCGACATACATCATCCCCATTTTTTTTATTTTTTCAAAAATTGTATCATCTCCTTCAAATGCTTTTTTTTGATAATCGGATAAAATTTTAAATCCTTCGCGGTGTAAAGCCATTAGTATGTCGGCTTTATCCTTAAAATACAAATAAATTGTAGCTGGTGAGTATTCAATTTTTTCGGCAATTTTCCGAATGGTTACATTTTCGAAACCATTACTTAAAAATAATTCAATAGCGGTTTTTTGGATAATTAACTTACGCTCTTCGCGTTCCCGCTCTTTTCTTTCGCTTATTCCCATAGTTTAAAACTGAAAATGAATATAGTTTATAATCTAAACAGTGTTTATTTTATTTGCAAAGTTAATATTATTTTGAAATAAAAAAATATTTGACAAAAAATAAATCGTTTGACAAACATCCAGTTTTCAATTTCTGATTTTTCAGAAAACTTTAAACCTTTGGTACGACAAAAATTTTTGTTTTATTAATCGGAAATCTGAACCGTTTTTTTATGATTTATTTTTGAACTTGCAGTGCAACAAAGTACTAAATTAATCGGAATAAAGTATGTTTATTGAAAACACTTATTGGTCATGTGTCTTGTTTTTCCTATATCCACTAGGCATTATAATAAATATATTTTCAAATCTGGCATAATCAGCTCCAACAACACTTTCATAAAACAAAATTTGGGTCAAACCAGAGTAAGCGATAGAATTAATGAGAAGACTATGAATTAAAAAATGAAAGTAGACTTTTGTATAAATTATGTACTTTTGCAATTGAATTTTTAAGAAATAACCGATGTCTAAATTATACAAATCAATACTTATTATTTGCTTGTTTATTACAAACGTTTTAATGGCTCAAACCCCAACCTATATGTTTGATGAAAAAAGTGGTCAAGAAATAATGCTTGGAAAATGCGAGGAATCTTTCCTTAAAAAGGGAGTCTTTGGTGAATACTATTCATTGGAATATCCAAATTACATTCCCAATCCCGAAGTGATTAATCAAATAAAAAGCCTATTAAAAACGAATAAAACTCAATACGAAGTGGTAGTAGTTTTAGGAACATGGTGTGGTGATAGTAAGGATCAGGTTCCTCGTTTTATAAAAATAATGGATTCGATAAACAATCAAAATTTAACGATTCAAACATATATTTGTGTTGACCGAACAAAATCGGCTCCAAGCTTAAAAATGGAGGATTATAAAATTGAAAAAATTCCAACCTTCATTTTTTATAAAAACAATATTGAAATTGGAAGAATCGTTGAAACCCCTTTAAAAAGCCTCGAATCGGATCTTTTGGAAATTTTAAATAAGTAAACACACATGCTGGTTTTTAACACTCGGAAATCAATTGAAGATTACCTAAACATTCAACAAAACCAAAATTTACAAGTTGGCTTTGTTCCTACCATGGGAGCATTACATCAAGGGCATAAAACGTTGTTAGAACGCTCCTTTCGCGAAAACAATCTCACTGTTTGTAGTATTTTTGTTAATCCATTACAGTTTAACAACAAACAAGATTTAGAAAAATATCCTCGCAACATCGAAGCCGATATTGAATTTATTAAGGATTGTTGCGATGTGCTTTTTATCCCCGAATATTCTGAAATATATCCTGAACAACCTGCCGAAAAATTCAACTTTGGAAATTTAGACTTAATACTAGAAGCCGAATTTCGCCCTGGACATTTTTATGGTGTTGCTGCTGTTGTAAAACGGTTTTTCGAAATCATTAAACCTCATAAAGCCTATTTTGGTTTAAAAGATTATCAACAGCTCCAAATTGTGCAATCGATGGTTAAACAATATCAAATTGCAGTGGAGATAATTTCGTGTAACATTGTTAGAGAAGATGACGGATTAGCAATGAGTTCCCGAAATCAACGATTAAGCATTGATGAACGAAAAATTGCACCTTTAATCTATCAAGTATTACAAAAATCTTCTGAAATTATAAAAGAAAAAGGGGTTTCTGCTTCAAAAGAATTTGTTTTTAATACCTTTGCAGCGAATAAACAATTCCGAATTGAATATTTTGAGTGGGTAGATGTTGATTCGTTTGAAATTTTATCTAATTCCACACAAAATATGGTTGGTTTAATTGCAGTTTGGCTCGGAAATGTTCGTTTAATTGACAATATTACAATTTCTACAAAATAATTAACAATGCAAATACAAGTTTTAAAATCAAAAATACATCGCATTCGTGTTACTCAAGCAAATCTCGATTACATTGGGAGTATTACCATAGATGAAGATTTAATGGATGCCGTAAATTTGATAGAAAATGAAAAAGTTCATGTGGTAAATATAAACAATGGCGAACGTCTTGAAACTTATGTAATTAAAGGAAAAAGAGGTTCGGGTACTATTTGTTTAAATGGACCTGCTGCACGAAAAGTACAAATTAATGACATCGTAATCATTCTTTCGTTTGCCTCAATGGATTTTGAAGAAGCAAAATCGTTTAAACCAATGATAATTTTTCCAGAATCTGAAAATAAATAATCACAGGCTAAAAAATTAACCTATGATTAGATGTTATTTGTATTCGCTAGCGTTTACCTCACCAGATAAAATAAGATATCCATTAAGAGCCAATGCTCTCATTTCGTCTTCGCCAGGATAAACAGAGATAGTTGCCAAAAATTCAATTCTTTCTTTAACTTTTGCCACAAATGGCTTTCCATAAGCAATTCCGCCTGTGAGTAATATTGCATCAATTTTACCTTTTAAAACAGTAGCCATGGCACCAATTTCTTTTGCCACTTGATAAGCCATTGCCGATTCAATTAATTCGGCTTTTGCATCTCCGGCAGCAGCTCTTTTTTCAACTTCGTAAGCATCGTTAGTGCCCAAATAGGCAACAAAACCACCTTGTCCGGTAATCATTTTTTTAACTTCAGCCAGTGTATATTTTCCACTAAAACAAAGTTTCGCCAATTGACCAACAGGAAGTGTTCCACTACGTTCGGGACTAAAAGGACCTTCGCCATTTAGCGCTTCATTTACATCAACAACACGCCCTTTTAAATGTGCTCCAACACTAATTCCACCGCCCAAATGAACTACAATTAAATTTAGGTCTTCATATTTTTTGTTAATGTCTTTAGCATAAGTTCGAGCTATTGCCTTTTGATTTAATGCATGAAAAATTGAGACACGTTCAAAAAGAGGATGTCCCGAGATTCTTGCAATTTCTTCTAGTTCATCAACCACCACTGGATCGGCAATAAAAGCCCTTGAACCTTCAATCGATTTAGCTATATCGTTAGCAATAAGTCCACCCAAATTACTGGCATGTTCGCCGTTAATTCCATTTTTTAAATCTTCTATCATGACATCATTAACCGTATAAACGCCCGAAGGAATAAATTTCACTAATCCCCCTCTGCCAACGATAATTTTTAAATTATTTAAATCAATGTTAGCCGCTTTAAGCTCTTCTAAAATTATATTTTTTCTAAACTCGTACTGATCGGTAATTTTAGCAAAAGGAGCTAATTCTTCAGAGGTATGTTTAATGTTTTTTACAAAAATTTGATTTTCGCCAGCAAAAACAGCAATTTTGGTTGATGTTGAGCCTGGATTTATCGCTAAAATTAATTGGTTTTGCTTCATGTTTACTTATTATGTTTTTGGTTAATAATTATGCTAGGGCTGCTGCGAGAGCAATTGAATACAATTTGGTTTTAGCGGTGTCGCCACGTGAAGAAAGAACACAAGGTACTTTTGCTCCCATAACGTTAGCTGCAATTTCGGAATGGTTAAACTTAGTACATGCTTTGTAAAATACATTTCCGCTTTCAATATTTGGGAAAAGCAAACAATCGGCATCACCCGCCACAGTTCCTGTAAGTTTTTTAGTTTCGGCACTCTCTTTATCAATAGCAACATCAAGAGCCAAGGGTCCATCAACATAAGCTCCTTTAATTTGTCCCCTATCAGCCATTTTTGATAATATTGCCGCATCAATGCATGCTTGCATTCCGGTTGAAACTTGTTCGGTTGCAGCAATTAAAGCTACTTTTGGTTTTTCAATTCCAATAGCATGGGCTGTTTTAATTAAAAAATTAACAATAATTCCTTTTTGTTTTAAATCGGGGTCGGGAATAATTGCACAATCGCTGGCAATCATTAATTTGTGATAGGCTGGATTTTCCACAACGGCTACATGAGTTAATACTGCTTTAGCATCCATTAAACCTTTTTCTTTGTCTAAAATTGCTCGCATGTATTTATCGGTACTAACTAAGCCCTTCATAAGGATTTCGCCTTCGCCGTCGTTAATTAGTTTAACTGCTAATTTTGTAGCTTTCATTTCGTCGGCTTCCTGAATAATTTTAAATTTTCCAGCATCAATTTTAAGTTCGGCACAAACTTTTTTAATGGTATCTACATCGCCCGTTAAAATGGCATCAATTATACCCTTATCTACTGCTTCATTAACGGCTTCTATGGTGTGAGCATCGTTTGCAAAAGCAGCTACTAATCTTTTTTTTCCTTTTGTTTTTACTAGTTCAACTAATTGATCAAGTTTTGTTATTCCCATTTTACATTTATTTTGTGTTTGTATATCCCACAAAAATAAAAAAAAATTAACACGAATAAAAATTCACAAGGGTTATTTGCAATAAAATTCAATCATTGCCTTAATCGACCTTTGACAAACCGGGCAAAACTTATTATAATCAATATCTTTCATCGAGCAACTATTAACAGGGCGAAAAACCCCTTTTGCTTGATATCCGCCACCTTCAAAAACACCTACCTCGTTCCGAAATTTGTCAACTGGTGTTGGAATAGGAATACCTTTCTTAATTAAATCTTTCCATTTTTTTTCAAAATTAACTAAGGTTGTAATATTTGGCTCCCATGGTTCAATGTTTAAAGGATAGTAATCTTCAACCGAAACTTCAGACGTATAATATTCATCTGCTAGACCCGAAATGGAGTGTCCAAGTTCGTGAGTCATTACAAAAGCAACATCTTCACAATCGATACAAGTAGTGGCATAGAGATTATAAATACCACCGCCGCCATATTTTGATGTGTTGCACATTACTAATATCGCATCAAAAGGAGAATTTTGTGCAATATCGTTTAGTTTCCAAACCTCTTTTATCATTAAATACCTATCCGATTCAAGTGCATTAAAACTCGAATTTACTGCCGTTTTAACCTTAATATTTGATGATGGGTCATTAATTCCCGACTCATCTGAAAAAACTAAAATACCAGTTATATTTATTTTGTTTTTTAACAAAGAATATGGTTCACAATTTATAAGATATGATGCTAATTTTTTAAAATCATTTCGCATTTTTTGTTCCTCTTGCTTAGAATATCCGTCGGGTACAATAACTAAATCGAAAGACTTTTCTGAATTTCCAGATGATAGAATAGGAATTGATGAAAATTTAGGAGTTTGTTTTTGATTTAATATTTTATTTGAAAAATAGGATTGATGTTTTACTACAAATGAACCATTTTTTTTGCGATTTGAAATAATGATTTTAGCACTATTTTTTGGCATTGGAACATACAGGCTCATTTCGAACGTTTCGGTTTTAATTTTACTTTGAGGCGTATTTATCCATTCTTCAAATAAGCTACAAAAGCCTTTCGAAAAAATTAATTTATTAGTAGTTGAATCATAAACTTCAATTTTATGACTTCCGTATTCAAACAAGTCAATACTTGAATTTATATTTTGGCTCATTTGAGGACAATTCCAGTAAGTTACTTTAACAATAGTATCGTTTAAGAAATTACCACTAAATAAAAAGTCTACTCTGAGGCTTTTATCTTTTATAAAAACCGATTCGTTTTGTCCGTACATTTTAATAAACATAAGACAAATAAGGAAAAACAACAATTTACCTTGTTTCATACTTAAAAAAAAGGTGAGCCTAAACTCACCCATTAAATTATTTTATACCTAATTTTTTCTTTACGAGAGCCATGATGTCATCGCTGTTTTCATAATAAAGCAAAACCCCAACCGAAGAATCGAAAACATAGGTGTAGCCATTTTCTTTTGCTGTTTCTTCAATTGCTTTTTTAGCTTTATCAATGATAGGTTGAATAAGTTCTTTTTCTTTTTCTTGCAAATCCTTTTGAGCCGATGTTTGGAAAGCTTCAATACGGGCTTGTAAATCTTGAAGTTCTTTCATTTTGGTTTGTTGGATTAACTGCGACATAGTAGCTTGATTGGAAACATAGTCATTATATTTGTTTTCAAGTTCGGTTTGCATGGCAGTAATTTGTTTTTCGAGAGTTTTTGAGTAGTTTTCAAGAATTTTTTGAGCAGAATCTCTTCCGGGCATTTGTTTTAACAACTCCATTGAGTCGATATGGCCTAGTTTTATTTTGGTTTGAGCAAAGGTGTTAACTCCTACAAATAATGCGAGAAGTGCAAGGATAATAATTCGTTTTTTCATTCTAATAATGTTAGGTTTTAAAGTGCAAATATAATATAATATTAATGTATAAAAAAAAACAAGGTTTTAAAAAAGTTTAAAACCTTGTTTTTGATTTAATTATTTTGATTTAGGTGTTGTTGTTTTAGGTTGAGTTGTATTTGTATTATTTTGGTTGTTTGTTTTATTATCTTGAGGTGAAATTCCTAGTTTTTCTAAAATTTCATCGCTAATATCAAGTTTTGAATCGGCATAGATAATTGTTAAAGCACCTGCTTTGTCGAAAATGAATGAATAGTTTTTTCCTCGTGCAAATTCTTCAATGGCATTAAAAACTTTATCTTGGATAGGTTTAATTAATTCCTGACGTTTTTTAAATAAATCGCCGTTATTTCCAAAACGTTTTTTTTGGAGTTCTTTAGCATCTTTTTCGGCGTTAATAATTTCCTCTTCTCTTTTTTTCTTCATATCTTCGGGAAGAAGTACCGCATCGGCTTGAAATTTTTTATACATTTGGTCGATTTCGGTAAATTTTTTCTCAATTTCCTTTTGCCAATCGATCGCCAGTTTATCTAATTCGGCTTGAGCACCTTTGTACTCGGGCATATTGTCGAGAATATATTGAGTATCAACGTAGGCATATTTTTGTGCATTTGCCTGAAATGAAACCAAAAATGCAATAATACTAGTTAAAATTAATTTCTTCATAAGAACCTCCGTTATTTTGTTAATTGATTTATTTTTTAAATGAACGCTCTAACCGTGCAAAAAACATACCACGACTAATCGATTGATTGATTAATTGAAAAATGGAATTGACCTTTGTTAGCACCCGGTATACCTGGAACCGCATCAAAACCGTATCCCCAGTCGAGACCTAAGACTCCAAACATTGGCAAAAACACTCTTACCCCAAAGCCAGCCGATTTATACATTTTAAATGGACTAAACTGATTAAACGACGACCAAGTGTTTCCCGATTCAACAAAACTTAATAGATAAATGGTTGCCGATGGATTTAACGAAACTGGATAGCGAATTTCGGCGGTATATTTTGTAAACATTGAAGCGCCAATATATCCACTTGACCCAGTTGGAGTTAATGTATTATTTCCGTATCCACGCATACCAATTAATTCGCGACCATCTAGTGCAAAACCCGACAAACCATCGCCACCTAAATAAAAACGCTCGAAAGGCGAAACTCCAATATTTGTATTATAAGTTCCTAAATAACCAAACCGAAAACGCAAACTTGCCACAAAATTATCAACGATGTTTGTATACCATGAAGCATTAAATTTCCATTTGTGATATTCTAACCAGCGATATTTATCTTGGTCGGTAAGGGTTGAATAATCGTCAATATTTTTTAATAACGAATAGGGTGGTGTAAGCTGCAACGACAATCCAATTTCCGATCCTTTTCGAGGAAAAATTGGAGCGTCAATAGAGTTTCTGCTGAGGGAAACAGTATAACTTACATTGTTTGAATAGCCATTACTGAAACTAAATATTGACGTGTAATTATTTAACACATAGTTTTGAAAACTTACACCTTGACTTAAAATAAAAAAATCATCGGGCCATTTTAAACGTTGAGCAAGGCTAACCGAAACACCATTTATATCAATAGATTGTCGTTTTGCATCGGTACGTTTTAAACCATTACTTTGAACTGAGTGATACGCTGAAACACTAAACGCATTCGGTTTTTTTCCACCAAGCCAAGGTTCGGTAAAAGAAGCACTATACGATTGATACCAAGTACCATTTGATTGAGCACGAATGCTTATTTTTTGACCATCACCGGTAGGAATTGGACGCCATGCACCTTTTTTAAATAATTTTTTGCTCGAAAAATTATTAAACGAAACACCAATTGTTCCAACAACCATACCTGCACCCCAACCTCCAGAAAGCTCTAATTGGTCGGAAGAAGTTTCTTCAACCGTATATTCAATATCTACAGTGCCGTCAACTGGATTTGGTTTAGGGTTAATTCCAATTGTTTCCTGATTAAAATATCTAAGTTGAGCCATTTCGCGTTGTGAACGAATAATATCAGCACGACTAAACAACTCGCCAGGGATTGTTCTTAATTCGCGAATAATGACATGGTCATTTGTTCGAGTATTTCCAACAATGGTTATTTTATTTATTCGAGCTTGTTTTCCTTCGTTAATTCTAATATCAATATCAATAGAATCATTTTCGACATTAACCTCAACAGGATTTGCAGAGAAAAACAAATATCCATCGTCTAAATAAAGCGAATAAACGTCTGACCCATTTGGATTATACATTAAATTCGACTCCATTGTTTTATGGTCGTAAACATCACCTTTTTTTATTCCTAAAATTTGGGTTAAATAGGCGTCGGTATATTTTGTATTGCCCACCCAATTAATATTTCGAAAATAAAATTTATTTCCCTCTTCTACTTTAATTCCAATATTCATCGACCGATTTGAAACCTTATAAAATGTGTCGGAAACAATGCGAGCATCGCGATATCCTTTTGAATTGTAGTAAGTTAAAAGAGCTCGTTTATCGGTTTCGTAATCTTCCATAATAAATTTTGAAGATTTGAAAATTCTAAGTTTAACTCGTTCTGAAAAATAGTCGACGAAAATATCGGGCAATTCCTGTTTTCGATATTCGCTAAAATTTTTCACCACGTGAACCAAAAATGTATCAATTTTTTCGAGTGGATAAAATCGCAATTGCTCCTTAGTTTCTTTAAATGAACTTATTAGTTTTGATTTTTGGATTCCATTATTGCCCTCGAAATAAATTTCGTTAATTTTTATTTTTTTATTTTTTGTAATATCAATAAATAAAGCCAGGCTATTAGCCAGAGTTGTGTCAATTTCCTGACGAATGTTTACTTCTACGTTAAAAAAACCTTTATTTTTGAATCGCTTTAAAATTAGGTTTTTAGTATTAACTATTAAATGTTCGGTAACTACATCGCCTCTGTTTAATTTAATATCTTCTCTAATTTCATCGGCTTCAACTTTACGAACACCCACAATAGAGAAGCGAGATAATCGAGGTCGTTCAACCAAGTAAAAATTAATAAAAATTAAGTTTCCTTCAATTTTTGAAACAGAAACGCTAACGTCATCAAACAGGTCCTGACTCCAAAGTTTTTGAATGGCATCGGAAATTTTTTCTCCTGGAACACGAATTTTATCACCTACCGAAATTCCAGTGAGAGCAATAATTGAATTATGATCATAGTATTTTACGCCGCTTACCGTAATTCCGCCCACTTCGTACTCTTTTGGGTTAGAGTAATCGATATTAATTTCGTCGGAAGCACCAATTTGTATTTGAGTAAACGCAAGTTGAGGAATAAAAAAAACAAGAGCAAAAAAGGAAATAGTTAGTAATAATTTGATTTTCATAGTTAACGGTTTTCAAATATCAATTGGCAAATGTATTAAATTATTGTTCATCATGAATTTGTTTGCCAGTTTTTCCAAATCGGCGTTCACGATGTTGAAAATCAAAAATTGTTTCAAAAAAAGACTCTTTATTAAAGTCGGGCCAAAGGGTTGAAACAAAAGCAAACTCGCTATAAGAAGCCTGCCACATTAAAAAATTACTAAGACGTTTTTCGCCACTAGTTCTAATTATTAACTCTGGGTCGGGCATAAATGAGGTAGAAAGATTCTCGGAAATGGTTTTTTCGGAAATATTTTCAATTAGTATTTCACTATTTTTAACTTTTTCAGCAATGGTTTTCATTGCTTCGGTTATTTCCCATCTAGAGCTGTAGCTTAATGCAATTACCACGGATAAACCGGTACAATTTTTCGACCTATCAACAATATTATTTAATTGAAGCAGTGTGTTTTTATGTAAACGATTAATATCCCCAATAGTCATTATACGGATATTATTTTTAATGAGTTCTTCGGATTCTTTTTCGATAGAATGAACCATTAGTTCCATCAGCATATCTACCTCTTCTTTGGGGCGATTCCAATTTTCGGTTGAAAAAGCATACAATGTTAAGTATTTAACTCCAATTTCAGCCGCCGCTTCAATAACTTGTCGAACGGATTCAACTCCTTGTTGATGACCAAACGTACGATGTTTTCCTTGTTGTTCTGCCCACCTGCCATTACCGTCCATAATAATAGCAATGTGCTGTGGTATTTTTTTTATATTGATTTTTTCTTTAAAACTCATACCTCAGAAACGTAATAAGAATAAGATTATTATTTTATCTTTTTTTACCAATCCTTTTAGATTTGTAAGTAGATTTTTGATAGGCACCACAACTTTGAGCCCCTTCAAAAATTTTAAAAGTAAGCCACAAACCGGTGTAATTATACCAGTCTTTAGTTTTAGAATTTCCGCGAGCACTACCCTCGACATGCTTAACAACGCTTCTGTCGGCTATTTCGGCAACTTTGGGTGAACGCTTTATAAACAACAAATCATTATCTGCATAAGTGCCACCAATATCATCGATATAATCGGTCCATGTTTTACGCATTCCCCATTCTAAACCAACCGAAAAGTTTTTCAAAAAATTAACTTTAAGACCTAACCCAAACGGCATACTTACACTAGTTAAAGAATAGTAATCCTTGGTTGGATATTTTGCCAAACCTTGTCCTTCGGTACCTAAAGGTTGCAAGTCGTACCAATGATTATCGAGTTGTGCTTGAGGATTAAATGAAAAAGCAGAAACACCAACAAACATATAAGGTGAAAAGAAATTCTTTCCTTTTTGTGTGTATAGATTGAAAAAGTTAAATTCTGCTTGAGCAGAAATTTCGGAAATTGGTGATCTAAAACTCAAATTTCGGACATTATTATAATTTGTTGCTTTATCACTGGCTTCTAACTGTCCGAATAAAGCACTTACTTTTAGAGCCCAGCGGGGATTAAAATTATAGCGATACACTATTCCACCAGCGGAATTTGTATTGGTAAAGTGTTTTGCGGGATTTAAATCGCCTATATAATAGGCTGTTCCAACAAAAATGCCCAACTCCGAACGCTGAGCAAAAGCAGAAATGCTTGTAAGAAATACTATTACAAGAATACTTATAATCTTTTTCATTGTAATTGAGTTTTGTCGTTTTCTAATATTGGAACGAACAAATATTGGCAGTTGTTTTAAAAAGATTGATATAAAGTGTAAATTGAGCAAACATGTATGAGTCTTTGTTTGATGGATTACCTCTTTGTTCACCTGGGCGAGTAGAATAAACAGCAATAGGGTCGGTTAAATCGGCAGGATTTGAAAAATATGCAGCCACATCGCCTTTAACACTACGTATTTTGTTCACGTCAAAATAAGTTGTACTAACATCATCCATATAATCCGATGAAGTCCATCGCATTCCGTATTCAAAACCTAAACTATATCTTCTGTTAAGGTCGTATTTTACACCAACACCATAGGGAAAAGTAAAGGCAATTTTTGAATATGGTTTACGGGTATCAACTAAACCTTGTCCTTCGGTACCAAGAGGTTGTAATTCAACCCAAGAACCATCGGTATATTTTCCTTTCGGATTTGTATAAGCACCGCCAATTCCCATAAAAACATAACTGGTAATGGGCACGCGATTGGTTTTTCTACGACCCCATTGTTTACCAACGTTTTGCATAGTTAAATAAAACTCCGCTTGTCCTGATACTTCAACTAATATTGAACGAAAATGTAAATTACGAACATTTCTATTAACTTGAGCTGTCCAAACATCGTCTCCACCTATCCATCCAAAATAGCCATTTGCTTTTAAGTTTAATCGTTCTAAAAGGCGATAGCTGAAACCTGCACCCATTATAGCACGGGTAGATTGAAGGTCAAAATCTTTTAATCCAAATGAGCCAATATCTTTAGATCCACCTAAATCACCTAAAAAATTTGAACCTCCTAAATGTACTGTTATAAATGAACGATTTTTCTTCCATCTTTGTGCATTTGCCTGATTATATAATCCAAGCACAAAAACAATTAGAACCGTGATTTTAAGCCAATTTTTCATATTAATATCTTAATTATCAAGTAAAAACTCTCTGTAAAAACGTACAAAATAAGCAAATATAATCCAATAATCCAAGTTTTTATATAAAATATTTGTGTTAATTCCTCAAAATAGCATATAAAATTGAAAAAAAATGGTCGTATTTAATTAATTTATACTTTTGCAAACTTCACAATTATACGCTAATATGCCAAATTGGTTACCAATTACCTTAAAAGAATTTGAAAAATTAGGATGGACACAAGCAGATGTTATATTAATTAGTGGTGATGCTTATGTTGACCACCCTTCTTTTGGTGCTGCTATCATTGGAAGATGGATAGAGTTTTTAGGTTATAAAGTAGCAATTATACCTCAACCAAATTGGCGAGATGACTTACGCGATTTTAGAAAATTTGGGGCTCCAAAACTCTTTTTTGGCGTAACATCGGGCAATATGGATTCGATGGTTAATCATTATACTGCGTTTAAACGACTACGTTCGGATGATGCCTATACTCCGGGCGGAATTGCTGGGTTTAGACCCGATTATGCCACCGAAGTTTATACTAAAATTTTAAAATCACTTTATCCCGAAGTTCCAGTTATAATTGGAGGAGTTGAGGCATCGATGCGAAGATTAACACATTACGACTATTGGTCTGATTCGATAAAACCATCAATTTTAGAAAGTAGTGGTGCCGACATGCTTGTATATGGAATGGGTGAGATTACCATAAAAAACATTTTAGAAAAACTTTCTAAAGGGATTTCCATAAATGAAATAAACGACCTCCCTCAAACCGCTATAATTAGGCATAAATCAAAACTTGAAAAATACACTAATTTTATTTCACTACCTTCCAATGAAGCATGTTTTAAATCAAAACAAGAATTTGCAAAATCATTCACTTTGTTTGAAACAGAAAGTCATAAATTGAATGCCAAGGGATTAATTCAACCACATGGTGATTTTGCAGTAGTAGTAAATCCACCTTTGCCACCACCGAGTGAAAAAGAGATGGATTCGTTTTACGATTTATCGTTCACTCGCTTACCTCATCCAAAATATTTAAAAAGAGGCATCATTCCAGCGTGGGAAATGATAAAAAATTCGATTACAATTCATCGAGGTTGTTTTGGTGGCTGCAGTTTTTGTGCTATTTCGGCACATCAAGGAAAATTTATTTCAAGTCGTTCGGAAAATTCTATTTTAAATGAAATAGCAATAATTTCTGAAGATAAAAATTTTTCCGGTCATATTACCGATTTAGGTGGTCCTTCGGCAAATATGTTTAAAATGAAAGGATTAAACCTTGCTATTTGTGAAAAATGCAGTCGTCCATCCTGCTTGTTTCCAAACGTTTGCAAAAATCTTTGTACCGATCATTCTTCTTTAATTCAATTGTATAAAAAATCGTCGGAAGTTAAGGGAATTAAAAAAATCACCATAGGAAGTGGAATTCGTTATGACTTATTTATTAATCGACCCGTGGAAGAAAATTTGAAATATAAGCATTTTGAATACTTTGAAACGTTGGTTAAAAATCATGTTTCGGGAAGATTAAAAGTAGCTCCAGAAAATACAGAAGATAGTGTTTTGAAGTTAATGAGAAAACCCAGTATTTTATTATATGAAGCCTTAAACAAACAATTTTTAAAAATCAACTCCAAGTATAATTTGAATTATCAATTGATTCCATATTTAATATCAAATTATCCAGGTAGTAGTTTTGATGATTTGGTAAACATGACTTTATGGCTTAAAAAAAACGACATAAGGCCTGAGCAAATTCAAGATTTCACACCAACACCCATGACTTATTCAACCACTGTTTACTATTGTGGATTTGATCCATATACACATAAAAAAGTTAATATTTTAAAAGATGTAGGTGAACGAAAAAAAAATCAAATATTGTTTTTTTATTACAAAAAGGAAAATAAGCAAGCTATAACAAACATATTACTGAAGCATAACAGAGGGAATGTAATAAAAAAAATCACTACTGACCGATTAAAAGTTTAAAACCTCCTTCGGCGGTTAAAATTCATCTCCGTCAGCCGACGGATACCAATGACAGAATTCGGCATCTACCTCATTTACAACTCATTAATAATTCTCAAATCAACAGTTCTTTCTCATGTTTTTCAATAATTTAATGTGATTTTTTCTTCGTTTAGATTTTTATTTTTCTTTTTTATCTACTAGCCTTATTTTGGCATTAAATTTAAATTTTTTCACGCCCTTAAGCCGGGCAGGCTCATACTTTTTTTCATTGCCAAAAAAAGTAAGCAAAAAAAGCTAGGCAAAACTAATGCTTCCACCCGCCCTGATAAAACAAAAGAAATTCAAGAAAAGTAGTCAAATCAAAAAACGCCACCACTATATCCTTTTATAGGTTTTTTGTTTGAGACGCAAGCGCCTTTTCCGAATTTCTAATTGTTTTATCATTCACGCCATCGTCTTGCCGCTCCGCCAGCTGGCGGATTGCCATTGCCACCGCACGAGTTTAGCAGTTTTAGTATTTATAGATTTTAAAGGAGTCCTCTCTGCCGTTCGGTTGTATCTATTTGATTACGCTATCGCGGTGTGTTCCTAAGTTTATATATACTTGTAAGCAACAATTTTTCAAACTGTCATCAAATCTTTATTTTCAAAATTTTGAATATCTTCTCTGAATGACAAGGCTTTTGGTGAATTCAGTAGGATAATGGGTTGGTTGGCGACGGAGTCGCCAACCAACCCATTATCCTAAGTGTAACTAACTGATTGTCATTCCGAACGCAGTGAGGAATCTTTTAAAATATATGTTTTTATTTATTTAATGGGTCAGTAGTGAAAAAAAATATTTAATTTTAAACAACATTAATTTTATCAACTTTTTGTATTTATAAAATAAACCGTACTTTTGCGAAAATAAAAAAATCATTATGAAAAAAATAATTGTAAGCATTTTTAGCATTATTTTAATTACAGGGTCTATAGTGGCTCAAAATAATAAAACAAAAACCAATGTGATGAAAAATGAAAAAGACAGCATCAGCTATTTATTAGGAAATGAAGTTGGTAACTATTACCGAACAAACGACATCGAAATTATCCAAGATATTTTTATTGAAGGTTTAATTGATGGATTACAAAATAAAGGGAAGATGGACGATCAAACAAAACAAAAAGTGATGGCTCAATTCCAAATTATTCAACAAGAAAAATCAAACAAACAATTACAAATCATAAAAGACAAGGGCAAACAGTTTTTAGAAAATAACAAAAAAAATCCTGATGTAAAAGTAACAGCAAGTGGTTTACAATACAAGGTATTACGAGCAGCTAATGGAGTTTCGCCCAATGTAAACGATAAGGTAAAAGTACATTATCATGGCACCTTAATCGATGGAACTGTGTTCGACTCATCGGTTGAACGTGGCGAGCCTATTGTTTTTGGATTAAACCAAGTTATTAAAGGCTGGACAGAAGGCTTACAGTTGATGAAAACTGGTGAAAAATTTATTTTTTACATACCTTCTGAATTAGGATATGGTGATAGAGCTGCTGGTCCAAAAATTCCAGGTGGATCCACTTTGATTTTTGAGGTAGAGCTTTTTGAAGTAAACCCAAAATAAGATATTAAATTTTGATAAAAAAAGCCAAATTAATTAATTTGGCTTTTTTTGTTTTACAAAGTTTGATTAACAACTACTTGTGGAATACTATTTTAAAAAGTTGATTTAGGAGTATGGCTAAATGTATATTTTTGTACTAAATTGTGAAAAGCAGCTCATGAACAAGAAAATTTTTAATCTATTTATTTCGTTTATTATACTAAATTTCATCTTAGTTTCATCGGTTTTTTCGCAAACAAAAGAAGAATTACAGCGTCAAAAAAAACTCATTGAAAACGAGATTCGGTACACAAATAAATTACTCAAGGAGACGAAAAAAAATCAAAAAGCATCTACTAATCAAATTGTTCTTTTAAAAAAGAAAATTGAACAACGTGAAAAACTGATTGAAACCATTTCAAAGGAATTGAATTCGTTAGATGAAGAAATAGTTGGAAACACCCAAACCATCGAAAGCCTTAATTCTCAGCTTAAAAAGCTAAAAGAAGAATATGCAAAGATGATTTATTATGCCTATAAAAACAGGAAAAATTACGATAGATTAATGTTCGTATTATCCTCAGATAACTTTAATCAAGCCTATCGTCGAATACGATATTTTCAGCTTTATTCTTCATATCGAATGCGTCAAGTTTCGTTAATAAATGAAACTCAGGAATCGATAAAAAGCAAAAATAACGAACTTGAACAATTTAAAAATCAAAAAGTTGGATTATTAACCACCCAACAAACTGAAAAAAGTAAACTTACGAAAGAGCAAGCAAACAAAAATAAAACCTTAACCGAATTAAATAAAAAAGAAAAAGAGCTCCGTCAAACACTGCAAGAAAAAGAAAAAGCAAGTAGAGATTTGCAAAATGCTATTTCAAATATTATTGCGGAGGAAATTCGCAAAGCAGAAGCCAAAAGGGTTGCTACCGATAAGAAAAACAATAAACGTCCTCCGACCACGAACAAAACGAACAAAACAAATACGGTCAACAAAATCTCGATGACTCCGGAAGAGAAAGATTTAGCAAACAGTTTTTCGGCAAACAAAGGTAAATTACCTTGGCCCCTCGAAAAAGGAGTAATTAGTTCAAACTTTGGGGAGCATCCGCATCCTGTTTTAACAGGTGTTGTTATAAAAAATAATGGCATTGACATTTCAACAAGCCGAGGGGCTTCGGTAAGAGCGATATTTAACGGTGTGGTTTCGGGTGTGGTAACTCTTCCTAATGGAACAAAAGCTATTATAATTCGGCATGGCGACTATTTATCGGTTTATGCCAATTTGGCTACATCAAGTGTTCATAGCAACGACAGGGTAAAAACAAAGCAAAATATTGGAACTGTTTCGACAGATGAAGACGATGGCAAAACGGAACTTCATTTTGAGTTATGGCAAAATAAAACATTGCTTAACCCAAATTCGTGGATTGCAAAATAATAAGGTTAAATTAGTACGATTTTAAAGTTCTTTCTATATGATACTTCACATTTATTGGAGTACAAGAATTTTCTCCATAATCAACTTTTATTTCACCTATTTCATTCATAATTTCTATGACTATTAGTCCAAGCTCACTACTTCTTTTCCCAAAATTGTATAAGGCTGTAATCATTGCATCTTTTACAAAGTTTTCTTCTTTAACAATTGATTTTAATATGTTTTCAATGGCAAGATAAAAGAAATCGTCATTATGTTTTTTATTTCTAGCACAATATCCAAGTGTTAAATACCCACATCTTCTAAGGTTTGTATTTGATGAATCAATCCACTTATACGCTAGGTTTTCAACACTTTGAACTTTTGACAAAAATCTTTTACAAAGGAAATGCGAAATAATCCAAACGTTATTGCGTGAAGCAATTTGTGTTAGTTCATCTTCCGAAAACATATTTGGTTCGAACAACAAACAAGCAAACATACGAGCTTCAAGATAATCTGAGTTCCACAAATCAATAGCTAAAATATTATTTTTAGGAATACTTTTGGCTAGCTTTTCAATTTTCCCTATGTGTACCCCAAAACAATTCAAGTTATTATCTTTCATTCGTTTATAAATGGTTGCCGATTGTTTAGTACCATTAGCTTGAAGTAAAGACAAAGCAAATTCGAGGTTCATCAAATGATGATTTTATTATTTGAGCGATTTAATTTTATCCACAATTTTATCAGCTAACCTACTGGCACCAAACCTTAAAAGTTTATTGTTTAGCCATTCTTTTCCCAAAATTGTTTCTACTAATTTGATATAAATAAGGCTACCTTCGGCATCGGCAATACCACCAGCAGGTTTAATTCCGATTTTAACGCCCGTTTTATCGTAATGATTTTTGATGGCTAATAGCATCACATACATTGCTTCGGGGGTTGCATTTACAGCGACTTTACCAGTAGACGTTTTAATAAAATCAGCTCCAGCATTTATAGCCATTTCAGAAGCTTTATAGATGTTTTCGGGAGTAATTAATTCGCCTGTTTCAAGAATAACCTTTAAGTGTTTCTTTCCACATGCCATTTTAATGGCTTTAATTTCATCAATTACTTTTGTGTAATCACCCACTAAAAAAGAACCTCTCGAAATAACCATATCCACTTCATCGGCACCTTGTTCCACCGCATATTTTACTTCGGCAACTTTAACATGTATTGGCGATTGTCCTGCTGGAAAAGCTCCCGCTACACATGCAACTTTTAATCCTTTTCCAGCAAGCGTTTGTTTTGCTGTTTTGATAAAAACAGGATATATGCAAACGGCAGCTGTATTTGGAATATCTTGACTTAAAGACGAAAAACCAGATGCTTTATTACACAACTCAATAACTCGTTGATGCGTATCTGAACCCTCAAGTGTTGTTAAGTCGATACAATTAAGTACCAGTTGATATGCTTGTTTTTCGGTTAAATATTTTAAGGGTTGATTAGAAATTTCAACTATTTTTTTTGAAATTACTACTTGTGTTAAGTCTTTTTCTGTTATCATTTTTTTGTTTTTATCTAATTAATACCATTTTACCAAACTCTTTTACAAAATATTTTGATGCTCCTGTACTTTTCTTTTCAATTTGTTCGCCTTGAATATTTGTAATTATTCGGTACAAATATACACCATTTGCCAATTGGTCGCCAAACTCATCTTTACCATCCCAAGCATAATCGGTAATATTTCGACCAATATGAATATTTCCAAGCTCCGAAAGATCAATTTCGCGAACTAATTTACCCGAAATCGTCATTATTTGAATCTTAAAATAGGTTGGTGTTTCGGAGCCTGTTAGTGTAAACACAAATTTAGTAGAAGTTGAAAATGGATTGGGCCAATTCATCACTTCGGTTATGGTTGATTTATTAATTACCTCAAATGAAATTGAATATTTATTACTCCCCGATAAATTTCCGGACTTATCCATTCCCTCCACCATCATTTTATAAGTTCCATCAACAGCAAAAGAGGCGTTGTAAATTATATGCGATTTGTTTTTATTATTAGCTGGAATAAACTGCATTATAGTTTTTACGCCATCATAAAATGGGATTCTTTTATACTCAGTTTCGCCAGGAGCCATTATTTGAACTCTAAATAACGCCGTGTCTTGGATACTATTTAAAAGTAAATATTGATTTTCATCTTTTAGTGTAATTTGAATTTGTGGTTTAGCCGAAACAATATCATTGTTTAAAATATGAACACCATCAAAGGTTACGTCCATAATTGGATTTATTCGGTCGGGATTAACATTAAAATAAAATTCGGCAATATTGTTAAAATGATACATTTCAACCTGGTCGTTATTAGGGTTAAATTCAACTTGAAGCGTGTTGTAACCAATCATATCAATTGATGAAATTGAAACATTAGCCGTTAAAATATCACTTACGGGGTGAGTTCGAAGTCTTTTAAAAATTGTCCGAATAGGGATATTGTCTTTAATTACTCTAAACACCACTAATAAGCTATCCATATTTGACGAGCCAATGTTTCGGGTTGAAATTGACAATTTAACCGAATCGCCTTGATTAATATTTTCGCTCGAAAAGCTAAAAGCAACACTAGGGTCAATGGCGGTTTCGGGAGCTGGATCGAAAACAACGTGCCATCTTACCAACTGTGTAGGAGTTGTATGCACAATATCTTTAGCAAATAATTTTAATTTTAGATATGGAAATTGATGAACATCAATTCTGTCGGATAAATTATATAAATCTAAGGTGTCGGTAGTTAAATTTTCGATTAAAACGGTTTCTTCGCCCGAATTATTTATTCCGATTACTCTTAACGAAACTTCATCGGTATTAGGGTTTTCTATACTTTGAGTTCGCCAATGAAGACTTCCCCAACTTAACGCAGGACCAATAATTTCGGAAGTTATACTCCCCTCATCCCAATTTGTCGAATATTGAGCATTTAAGTGAATTATTTGTGTTTCGTTTCCAGCAACTGCTTCCACCACCGAAGGATCGCCAATGGGAACGCCTTTTCTTCCAAAAATAATATATGGATTATTCCATTGTAGTGTTCGAATTTGAGTACTTCCAAACGATTCAAATGCTTGATATAAGGCTTCGGGATAGTCAAACGCATAATGATTGCGATGGCTCATTGCCAAAACGTAATAGCCATTTGGAATTGAATTTAAATAATTTAATAAACTATCTTTATTCGCTGGCGTTACGGCTTGAAAATCGGCGGCAGGAACAGGATATGACTTACAAATAGCTTGTCCTCGCATGCCAATACTATCCGGATTCAACCAAAAGTCGCCCGAAATAGGATTAATCACCGCTATTTTCATCCCATTACCCGTATTGCTTAAACACGACCATTGATCCTGCACTAATCCATTAACCCTAAACCATATTTCGGTCCAAGGCATACCGTAACCAAAATAGCCCGTTTGAGCCGTTAAGGCTTTAATATCTTGAGCAAATTCAAATTTTCGTTGTGGTTTGTTGTATTTAACAAATTGGTAATCATCATTTTTAAACTGAAAAAAATGAGCTTGTCCCCAACCACGTTTACCATTTATGTATTGAAACGAGCTTTCTCGCCAGTTATTTGTGCTTGTTTTTTCAACTCGCCAATAATATACGGTCGAATCCGTCAAAATAAATGGTAACGCCCACTCCACGATTCCACCCGATGATTGTACCGAAAACTGTTTTTTAAAAGGACTATTAAAAGCATCGGTTGTATCAATTTCAAACGAGTAACTTCCAACAGTAGTAAAAACACTACCAGTTGATGCTTTAAGTGTTGTTTGAGCATCGGGAATAACCGCATATTTGTATGGATAAACTGGAATTATATCAGACGAAGAAACTAAAAACTGAATAACCGCTATATTGTTGTTTTCGTTGTATTCATCAACTTCGTTGTAATCATCTAGCGAAACCCTTAGAGAGTTATTTCCAATACCATTTAAACGGTCAACGGGAAGTTTAATAATAATTGTATCACTGAACAGAGGTGCTTTAATTCGCAACAAAGTATCTTTCGAAATATTGTTTGGAAATGTTCGAGTTACCTTAACTAAAATAGAGTCGTTAATGGCTCGAGCAATATTTTTACTTACAATAGTTACTTTAAAGCTATCTACTTCGGTAGTAATATTAGTTGGGTTAAAGGAAATATAATTTGGCTCCACAACATAATCGGGTTTTTCAAACGAATTTAAAACAATGGCTGGGTCGCCATGGTAAGTCATATCTAAACTAGTTTCTTTAATCCAAGTCAGTGGTTCGAGGTTTTTTATTGTTTGCTGGATGATATAACCCAAGGGCTTTCGATAACACAAATTTCCAAAATTTCGATAAAACATGTTGGCATAACTATTCATGTAAACATCACTGGCAGAGCTAACCGAAGCTAAGTATGCAATAGTTCCTTTATTTGCAATTAAAACAAATTCTTCGCTAGAACTACCCCTATCATAATTAACACCGGAAGTAAAAAGATCGCCAGCAAAGCACGAAAGCCCAATTATTAGAGGATATTTTCCGTAATTTGTGTATTCACTTGGATTATCAATACTTATGTCATATCCAATTCCAGACGCATGTCCAAAAAATGTCATGAGAGTAACTCCGTTATTAATAATATTTTTAAGTGAGTCGGACTGATTTATTTGAATTGGCTCGGTGGTTGTTTTTTCAAACGTTTGAACTATTCCACCAAAAAGGGTATCTTCAATAATTGCTTTGTATTGATTTAAATATCCTAGTAACATTTGATGAAGTTCGTCTCCACTTCCTGCAAAATGCAAAATATTTTTCATCCATGGCTTAGGTGTTTGAATAGCAATTTCGTGCTCACGAACTTTGTTAAGGTAAAGCGTAACATGGTCTGGTGTTTTGGCACTTAGTCGACCGGTTGGAACTACTGGATAATATGAATTTGAATCGAAAATACCCGAAGTGAACATAACATCGGAAGGTGGAACGCCAAAAGTAGGCACCAATGTACGACTATACCAGGTAGCAGTTTTTCGATAAGTAGGCATTGAAGTAGAGTTTTCGGCTGAACGATAGGATTTTCCTATAATGAACAAATGCTTTGGGATATCGTTAAAGTTTGCAATTGCAAACCGCATAAAATTTCGGATAGAAAGAGGGTTTTTTCGAATGCCGTACGAAAACTGATCGTATAAATCGTCAATATCTACAACAATTGGAGTATATAGAGTAGGATATCCTGAAGTTCTTCGGTACTCTTTATATTGCTGTGCTTCGTTCCATAGCGAGCGATGTGTAACAATAATATAATCTGCCGTAGAATATTCAGGAGAAAGATAATTTATAAAAGACCCATCGCCATTAACAGGCGTTAATCCCGAAATTGATTTCATTTTTAAATCGGAAGTGATGAAAATTTCTTTTTCACTGCCATAATTTTGCATTAATGCCGTTATTTGAGTGCCATTTTTTACGGAATTTACACGAATTCCATTAGTTAAATCATAAATTCTAACTGAGTCGCCAGCAGCGGTTGCAATTCCGGTAGCTGTAATTTTCAATGTACTTTTTGGAAGCGCACCAAAGTTTGGTAAACTTAAAAGATAAGTATTTGTATTTTCGAGGGTTAATGAATGAGGATAAATTATTTTAATAAATGAAATGGCTTGTCTATCCGATGAACTTCCAACATCATTTACCGAAGAAAAAACAAAAGAAGTATTGGAACTTCCTAAACTTTGAGGCGAAATTGTGCGATTAAACCGAAAGTGTTTATAGTCATAAAAAACAGAGTCGATAGAGTTTTCGGGAAAAATTACACGCAAATGATGGGCCGGCTTAGAAACGCTAGCAACACCAAATTCTACTTTAGCCAATGGACCTGTCAAAAAAGCATTGGTTGTAGGAATAAGTTTAGTTTTTGATTGTCCGTTAGAGTATGCTGCATCCATCCAGCCTTCCCCATCGTCGTATTCGATACGAGCACCAGCACCTGCTGAATTTAGCATTCCTAAATAGTAGTTTGAATTATAGTTTTGAACCGATGTAAACAAAAAGTATGGAACCTCATTATACGATGAAAAATTAGTGTTACTTTCGACAGCCATTCGTTTACCATTCAAATTTATTGACCATGTAATGTAGTACGAAGCAGTGTCGTTAAATAAGCTATAATACGGATTGGCTTGAAAATTTGGATTGGCATACAATGAGGCATCAAGCCAACCATCGTTTCGTTTGCAATAAACTTCAATAAAGTCGCCCGGTTCTAAATATCCTTTATCTTCGCCCTTAATATAAATGGCAAGTTCTTGTCCACGTCCGAAAATCTTTATACCTTTTGGATTATTTGTTTGTAACGAAATCCCAACTTGATTAAAACCAGCCTCAAGTGTTTCATACGGGATTTTATAAATACCGTCTTCGGTAACTGAAAATCGAATATATTTTTGAGAATATTGTATCCATTCATTCCCAAAATTTTGCCCTTGCAATTTTTCAATATTTACATTTAGCAAAATTATTAGTAGGGTAAAAACAGATAAAAGTTTCTTCATAATTATTTTTTTAGAATGAAGACGGTAATTTGGTATCGTTTGGTTTGTTTAAATTTAATCGTAAGGAAAAAACATTTGAGTAAACAGCAATGGAATTATCGCCAATATCGCTTAGAGCATAATCGATAGAAAGCACTTTTTTAATAACAACTCCAACTCCAATATTAAACTGATAAGACCAAAATTTATCTTTAACAAAATCTGATTCCTGCTGAATATTTCCAATTCCACCACGGATAAAGAATAAATCTTTGTAGCCAATTTCTAATCCCATGTGAGGGTCAATACTAAACGGTTTTGATTTAATTAGTACATTTCTTTTTCCATCGGTCGTAACATCAAAGTCGAGGGCTACTAATGCCGAAATGTCCTTCGGTAAATTTACTTTCCGACTAGCTCCAAAAATAAATTTAGGCAAGGTAAATTCAATTGAATTGGAAGGTATTTCGTTACCTGTTTGAACAAAAACCTCAATCATTCGGTCGGATAAATCATAACTCCAAGCATTAAAAGTAGAAGTAACATCACGACCCATAACTCCAAAATTCCATTTTTTGTATGAATATTGAGCACCAAAATCGAGTCCAAAACCCCATGATCCAGCAAAATCGCCAATAACTCGGCGAACAATTTTCACATTTCCGCCAACTTGCAATCCTTCAAATTTAGGAATTTTTCGAGCATAGGAAAATAAAATTCCATAATCAGCAGCCGAAAAGGAAGTAATTCTATTATAATCAATATTTCCCTGATTATCAATTAATTCTGTCGTGTTTGGGATATCATCAACCGCAAATCGTATGACCGATAATGCACCGGCAGAATTTTCATCGAATTTTATAGCAAACGAACCATAATCGTATTTTGCAATTCCAGCAAAATATTCGGCATGCATCAACGATAATTGCCTATCGTTTGTCATTCCAATTAATCCCGAAGGGTTCCAATAACCGGCAGTTCCGTCGTTTACAAACGAAACTTGAGTGTTAGACATAGCTAAGGCTCTTGCACCAACCCCAATACTTAAAAATTCGTTACTGTATTTTGGTGCTTGTGCATTGGTTTGAGTAGATAAAATCGCAAATATTAGCAAAATGTACCACCTAAAATTTCTCATTTTCATCAGTATAGCTTTAATAAACATAATTGAGTAACGTTTTGTTCAATTATTTAGTGTTTTGTCGGGATCAATTTTATGAAAATTTGTTTTATTAATATTGCGTTTTTTTTGAAAAAAAGTTTTTAAAATTTGACTACACTCCTTTTCAAGTACACCTTCACTCACAATTGTTTTAGGATGAAGCATTTGTGAATTTACTAATCGATATCCCCTTTTCGTATCAGAAGCTGCAAAAATCAACTCCGAAACTTGAGCCCAATGCATTGCTCCAGCACACATTGGACAGGGTTCAAGTGTTACATACACTTTACAATCTACTAAATATTTACCTCCCAGAGTATTTGCTGCCGATGTAATTGCTTGCATCTCGGCATGTGCCGTAACGTCGTTTAAACATTCGGTTAAATTATGCGAACGTGCTATAATTCGATTGTTGTGAACTACCACACAACCAACCGGCACTTCATCTTTTTCAAAAGCTTTAATTGCTTCTTTATAAGCCTCGTTCATAAAATATTCATCGGAAAAAATGGTCATCATATTTTAATAAATTTTTCGATGATTACTCTTACATCGTTTACTACTCGAATATAAAATACTCCTTTTTGTAAATGCGAAATTGGAATATTAATTGCCGACTCAATAGAAACTCCAACATAAACCAATTGCCCCATCGAATCGTATATTTCTATATCCGCACCAACTAAGTCGCTACCCGTAAGGTTTATTTTATCAATGGCTGGTTTTGGATAAATTTTAAAATCGTTGCTTACAAATACGGGGCGATTTGAAACAGTATTAGACAATGACATTGTTCGCCAGGTATTAACCATTGTGTAACAAGTGTCGGATTTTAAAGCTCCAATGTAGTAAGTAGTAAAACCTTCTTTTTGGTCAGGATCGATATAAGAAGTAGAGGTAGCTGGCAAAATTGAAATTTGCTCAAATGGTTTGTTTTCATAAGAACGAAATACAACATACGCATTAGGAGTATAACCTTGATAAGGAGTCCACGAAATTTTCCATTTGTTTTGGTCGGTAAGCGATAAACTGGCAAACATTGTTTTATGTTTTTCACTTAATGGTGTTGTAAATCCACAAGTATCAACAATGCTTATTTGATACTCGGCAGAGCCATACTGAGCTACCGTGTGTGGGTCAATCCATACATTTCCCGATTGAGCTTTAACGGTAGTTTGTTTAACAATATCGCCAAATTTATTTTTCTTAAAAACATTTATAGAATCGAGCACATGTGACGGTGGAATCACCCACTGAACAATATTTCGGTCGTAGTTTAGTTCATAACCAGCAATACAAATTTCGGCAGAAATTAATGCAGGAAGTGGCACTAAATGTACATTTGCCGAAGCACTGCATTCTCCCGATTGATTGGTAGCAACAACAGTATACGTGATTTCGCCACCATAGCTAACAATTGGGTCAGCAATATTTGGATTATTTAAGCCTATTTGTGGAGTCCATTCCCAATTTAACAAGCCAATATTAGGGTTATTAACACTAGGGCTTAATTGAATTTGTTCACCACAATTAAGTTGTGTATTTTGTGGCAACGAAATTTGTAAGGGTATCACATTTACAACCACCGAATCGGTTCCTGTACAACCGTTTGGGTCGGTTACAATAACACTATAAGTTGTTGTATCGGAAGGAAAAGCTGTAGGGTTTATTAATTCATTATTATTCAAACTTTCGGACGGACTCCATTGAAAACTTGTACCGGGTAACATATTATTTACAACCACAGAAATTTGTGTTTGCTGTCCACAAAATATGGTGGTATCGTTGGATGCCGAAACCATAGTAGAACCTACATATACCCACATAGTGTCAAACGCTTCACATCCGTTTGGATTGGAAACTCGCACAACATATTGAACATTCGTTAAGGGCGTACAAATTGGGTTTGAAGTATCAGGATTTGATAAAAAAGTGGATGGAGTCCAATGATATGTAACATTTTCATCATTATTCAAATTTGTTTCGGCATGCAATTCAACAGGTGTTCCGCAGGTTGGAATTAAATCTCCCCCAGTGCTAACTATTAACGGATTTACTGTAATAACAACGGTGTCAACATCGTAGCAACCCGATTGAGTTTGCATTGAAAAATAATAAGTAGTGGTTTGGTTTGGAAATGGCTCTACTGCATCGGTGCTAAAACTTTGTAATCCTTGCGAATCGACCCACATATTATTTGAATTTGGATAATCATATCTCAAGAGTGTGCCATTTAAACCAACAGCTATTCCATGTTTTTCATCGGTAAAAACAATCGATCTAATTTCTTGTTGTGTATTGCTTTTCATCGAATACCAATGGCTCCCACCATCGATGCTTTTGAAAATTATTCCATTCGATCCGGTTAAATAAACCACATTATTACTTTGAAAATATACCGAAGTATAATTTTGCAGACTACCCGTTGAAACTGCCTCCCAAGTTACACCGCCATTAACAGTTTTTAACAAGGTGCCATTATTTCCACAAATAAACCCAACTTGATCATTTAGCATGCAAACATCTCTTAAATGTTCGGTTGTTATATTACCTATGGCACCAAAACTCCCCCCATCGTTTAATGATTTTAAAATTAAACCATCCTGGCCTGAAATATATATAGTTCCATTTGGAGCAAATGAAATTGAATTTAAATGTTTTTGATACCCAGTGTTAATTACTGTCCAGCTATTGCCGCCATCTATCGTTTTTAAAACATATCCGTTATCACAGGCAGCCATTCCAAAATTTGTATTTCGGAATTTTATTTTATTAATATTTTGGTTGTTTCCGGTAAATAAATACTGCCATTGAAAACCGCCATTTTTACTTATTGCTAAAACTCCCGAATATCCACCTGCAACATACACACCGTTCGCGTTATGAGCCACACTTCGGAAAAGAGAGCCACTGCCATTGCCAATTTTATAACGCTCAATTGTTTCGCCATTATTAAAGATTTTCATTAAGCTATCCCCATAAATTACTTGAACAGTATTTCCATCGGCTATTACCTGTTCAAGCAATTTTGTAGTGTTTGTTGTTACCATTTTCCACTCAAAATCGCCATATAACATAAACTCATCGGCACAAACAATAGTTCTATCTTCGTTTGCATAAACATTTGCTGGTAAAACTTGAATAAAAACCGAATCTTTTGCCAAACACCCATTGGATGTTGTTGCTTGCAATTTATACAAACCCGACGATGACGAAACAAAACCAGTATTTGCTTGCGATGGATTTTCAATTCCAGCAGAAGGCGTCCATTGATACGAAGGAAAAATGTTCATGTTTTTTAAAACAGCTCCCGAAGCACCCACTGCGAATGCTTTATTTTCATCTATGCAAAATATCCCATACAAATTTTGTGAAATCTGTTTTGGAATTGGATACCAGCTATCTCCCCCATTATAGGTGTAAATCATTATGCCATTTGAGCCTACTGCATAAGCCGTAGAGCTATTTATAAAACTCATTCGATATAAATGTTCGGAGGTGTTCGTGTTTACTTTAACCCAGGTTTGACCAGCATTTGTTGTTTTCAACATCAATCCATACTCGCCGCAGGCAAATCCAATTTGTGAATTTGAAAAATAGACATCATAAAGGTTATTGTTTAGCGATAATTGATTATTTTGCCAAATTACACCAGAATTTGTCGTTTTCATTATAATACCTAAGTCGCATACTGCATATCCTGTATCCTGATTAGTAAAATGTAATCCATTAATTCGATTACTATTAGGAAGCGATATCGACCCCCATGAAGTTCCCCCATTAGATGTTTTAAAAATATAAGTGGTTGTTGAACCCGTTCCTCCTGCTGCAAACCCAAGCGTTGAATTAACAAAAAACATGTCGCGTATCGGCTGGGCATTCCCCGTTGATACATTTTGCCATGTGTAGCCAGCATTTGCTGTTCGGTATATTATTCCATTATTTCCATAAACAAAACCAGTGTTTGTATTGAAGAAATAAGCACCTAATAAATCATACGTGCCTGGAGTTGATATATCCGTCCAAGAACTTCCGCCATCATTTGTTTTATAAACTTTTCCACCATATCCACTAACAAATCCACTGTCGGCATTTATAAAAGAAACTCCTTTTAAATCCATCACTCCAACTTGATTTAAAGGCTGCCACATGGTGTTTGGGAAAAGCATAATGGAGTTTCCACACGAGATAATTCTATCGGTTCCTGTTTCAATTTTTGGAGCAGAAACAAATACTCGAATGGTATCTCTCATCACACAACCGCTTGGAGTTGTGGATGTAATAATATAATCGCGAGTGGAATTAGGGAAAACTTTTGGATTTCGAGTTTGACTGTTCACCATCGAACTGGTGGGTGTCCATTGCCAAGTAGCCGAATCGGGATAAGCATAATTAGTTGAAGCAAACAAGGTTACGCTATCGCCACAAATTAAATTTTTATCGCTTCCAAGGTTTACTGACAATGTACTGCAATTTTGTGCCGAAACTACAAAAACAGCTATTTGAAAAAATAATAGAGTGAAAACGGAGGTGATTTTTTTCATAAATGTGAAATCGGTTAACTAAACCTCAAAAATACAAAAAGCAATTGAAAAAATGAGATTGATTTTTAATATTTTCATTTCAATCTCACTACCGTTATTCCATGCCCTCCCATTTCAATTTTTTCGTCTTCGAAATGCTCTACAAATGGATTTTTGGAAAGCAATTCGCGGATAACTTTACGCAAAACACCCGTTCCTTTTCCATGTAAAATTTTTAGTTCTTTAAAGCCTAATTGAACCGCATCATCAATTAATTTTTCCGTTTCGTTTAAAGCATCTTCAGCTCTTTTTCCACGAACATCAATGGCGGGTTTAAAATTATTCGCTTTTTCGTTGATGCGTTTATAAATGGTAGTTGAAGTAGAGGGATTTTTTCGCAATTGCTTTGCTTCTGAACGACTTATCGGCTCGAGTTTTTCGAGTTCGGTTCGGAAAATTACACCATTGATGTCTAATATTACCTTGTTGTCTTTTAATAACTCTAAAATCAATGCCTGAGTGTCAATTTCGGGAATAAAAACAGGATCACCAACCTTGAATTCAAGAGGAATATTTTGATTTTCAGTTTTCTCAGTTGGAGTTTTTATTAGCGTTGGAGTTTCAATTTTTACAGATTCTGACAGTTCAACTTTTTTCTTTTCAATTTCACTTCGTACTTCGGCAACTTTTGTTTTTTCGGCTTTAGATTCTTTAATATCACGAATTGTTTTTTCGACAAGTGCATTCGATTCCTTGATAATTTGTAAGGCTTTTTGATTCGCCTCTTTCAATATTCGACTTTTATCGGCTTCGAGTTGTTTTTTCAGTCCATCGTACTTTTCAATTAATTCTGCCAAAAAGCGATCGGCTGATTCAACAGTTCGTTTTTCTTCGTTTAGTTTTACCAATTCTGTTTCGAGTTGTTGCGATTTAATTTCAAAATCGTATTGAGGCGTATTAATCATCTCTTTTGCGGAGTGTATAATCGCTTCGGGAAATCCGATTTTTTGAGCAATTTCGAAGGTAAACGAACTTCCTTGAATTCCGGTTTTAAGCCTAAACATAGGGGTTAGATGTTCCATGTCGAACAGCATCGCTCCATTTATGAGCCCATCGGTAACAGCCGCCAAACGTTTTAAGTTTCCATAATGTGTGGTTATTACTCCAAAACTTCCGTTTTTGTGTAACGAAGTTATTATTGCTTCGGCCATTGCTCCACCCAAAATGGGTTCGGTTCCTGACCCCATTTCATCGATGAGAAGTAAGGTTTTTTTATCTCCTTTTTCCACCATTTTCATCATATTCCTTAGATGAGAGCTATATGTGCTAAGGTCATTTTCGATGGATTGCTCATCGCCCATATCGATAAACAGTTGGTCAAAAATTCCAAATTCAGAAATTTCGTGAACCGGAACCAAAAATCCGCATTGAATCATATATTGAACCAAGCCGACTGTTTTTAAACAAACCGATTTACCTCCCGCATTTGGTCCCGAAATAATAAGAATTCGTTGTTTGTCATCTAGTTTTATGTCGAGAGGTACAACTGTTTTTTTGAGCGGTTTAAATTTCAATGAAAGTAACGGATGTACCGCTTTTTTCCAGTCAATAAAAGGCACATCATACAAATTTGGCTTTATTCCACTAATGTCGATGGCCAGTTTTGCCTTGGCACGAATAAAATCAATCTTTCCCAGGAAACTAAGTGAACTCAAAATCATTTCCGATTGAAAACGAATTTCTTTCGTAATTTCAATAAGAATTTGAATAATTTCGCGTTTTTCGGCATTCATCAAATCACGAATATCGTTATTATCTTCTATAACTTCTTGTGGTTCAATAAAAACGGTTTGCCCACTGGCCGATTCGTCGTGAATAAAACCTTTTACTTTTCGCTTATTAGCTGCCGGTACCGGAATTACCAAGCGTCCGTTACGTATCGTTACTTCGGCATCATCTTTTATTAATCCACTTTTTTTGGCATCTTTTAAACATTGCATCGTTTTTCGCGTCGCATTGTGCATGGTTCGGCTAAGCGATTTTCGAATTTCCCGAAGATTTTCGGAAGCATTATCTTTAATCGTCGATTTATCGTCAATAATTCGATCAATTTGATGAATCAACTGCTCATCAAAAATCAGCGATGAGGCTTTGAGAAAAAGTATGGGATACTTTTCCTCACCCCGATGAATAATATAGTTTAAGCACTCTTTGATGGTTATTAGTACCGACTTCAACATTCCTAGTTCTTCGGTTTCAATATAACTTCCTTCAATTTTAATGCGATGAATTTCGTCTTTTAAATCGAAATAATCCTGAGAAGGAAATGGGTTATCGAATAACAAAATTTGACGAAATTCTTCGGTTTCACCTAAAAGCTCATTTAGGATATTTATGTTGTTTGTGAAGTGTGTATTTTCAACATACTCGATTCCTAATGAACTGACACACTTTTTTATCGTAAGAAGACGTATTTGGTCGAAGCCAATTTTTTCTTCAAAATTTTCGGGATATATCATTTTTTCAAAATCACAATCGTAAATAGATAATGTCAAAAGCCTTAAATGCAAGTTTTGACGTGCAAAAATAGTGTTTTAATTTTAAAACCTGATGATGGGTTGGAAAACAAATCTCGAGTTAAATTCTTTAAAATCCAATTTGAGAATAAACGTTCTTATGACTCCTCTTCGTAAAACAATTTATAATATTTTCGTCCGTCATCATCTACCCCGCGTTCAATCATATCTTTGTTGCCGTGGATGTAAACATGAAAATTACCATCTAGCTTCAAAATACTTTTAAAATAACGAGCCTGTTTTTTAACCGCTTGTGGTGAAATTTCAAAACAGTCGTTTAATGCAATGTCGTTTTGCAAAGAATAGTCTTGATCGAAATTGCGAAACGATTTAATGATGTTTGGTTCCACTAAAACTTCGTTTTCAAAATTCGATTTATCAAATTGTTCGTTTGTTTTAAAATATTCCACCGAGCGATTGAGTAAATCGATTTGTTCCGTTCGATTAATGTCAAATTCATCTTTAAGTTTTTCAACCACAAACGTTTTTGTAAAATTCAAAAAGTCTTTCGTTTGATGATACTCATCCTTACTCGGTTTAATGTTTAAAAATGATTCTCTCCAATATTGTGTTTCGTGAGATTTTGAGGGATTATCTACAATAAACACTTTAAATCCATTATCACGGTCGGTATTTAAAATCAAACAACCTTTGTCTAACTTATGAATATTAAAGCCATTTTCGCTATCAACATGAAATTGATTTTGAGATTCTTCAACAGTAATAAACGCTTGCTTATTTTCGGCTTTAAAAATTCCTAACCCCTGAGTGGTAACATCATCCACTCTAATTTCGGTAAAATAAGCAACAAATAAATTTCCTGCTTTAATTTGAGGATGAGTTGACATTTCGTACAATAGTTTTGCAATATCGATACTGTTTTTAAACACCGAATTTGGAAAACTAAACACGCCTAATGCATAATTAAAGACAGGATTTAGCGTAAAATCATTGTTTGAGAACGTAAACGAAAAGGTTTCATTTGGGTTAAATGACGACAAGAAATACTTGTTCAGATTAAGGATTAAACTTGTGTTGTTTGTTGCAACCGAAGATTTTGACAAAATAATATCTTCACCATTGGTTTTATTGCCAACATGGTGAACGCAAAGACTTTCGAGTTTAGTGTTTTTTAAATCTATCATAAATAATACAAAAAATTAATCTTGCGAAAGTTCTTCTACAATTTCGCGATAATTAGTAAATAAATTTGCACGTGAAATAAAGCCAATATATTTTTTGGTTTGATCCACCACAGGCATATTGTAACTGCCTGAATCCTGAAATTTACGAACTACTTCCTGCATAGTTTCATCTGGAGTAACCGTGCATTTTGGAGTATACATTAATTCTTCAACCATAATCGTGTCGTAAAGTTCGGGTTTAAAGATTAATTCGCGAATATCATCCAAGAAAACCAGCCCTTCAAATTTATTATGTTCGTTTATGACCGGAAAAACATTTCGTTTTGAAGCAGCAATAACGGCAACAAGTTCTCGTAAGGCAGCACTTTTATTAATAGTCATAAAATTTGTTTCGAGTAAATCCATAATCTTGAGTTGTTGTAAAGCTGTTTTGTCTTTATGGTGCGTAATTAATTCGCCTCTAGCAGCTAATCGTTTAGTATAAATGGAATATTTTTCGAAAGGACTAACCGTTAGATAAGCAATACTAGCCGTAATCATAAGAGGAATAAAAAGCTGATAACCTCCACTAATTTCCGCTATTAAAAAAATAGCCGTAAGTGGCGAATGCATTACTCCGGCCATTACACCGGCCATTCCTGCTAAAGTGAAATTTTCGCAAGGTACTTTTACGTCCACTACTGTTCTCAGCATCAGAGCAATAAAATAACCTGATATTCCGCCCATCATAAGCGAAGGAGCAAAAACACCACCAATTCCTCCGGCACCATTAGTAACAGCCATCGCAATTACTTTAAAAATCAAAACAAGTAAAATAAATCCTAAAAAAACCCACGTATTGTCTTTAAATTCGTAAAAGAAGCTGTTGTGCATCAGTTCTTTTGCAAAACCATTTAAAATGTAATTGATATTTTCGTAACCCTCACCATATAAAATAGGGAAAAAGAAAATTAATAAACCCAACAATGTTCCTCCTATAAATATTTTTATCCCCTGTCGTTTAATTTTTTTAAACATACTTTCAACATACATCGAAGCACGAGTAAAGTATAAAGAAACAAAACCACAAAACACTCCTAAAACAATGTAAAAAGGAATATTTGATAAAACAAAGGTGTTTGAAATATTAAAGTTAAACATTACACTCTTTCCCAGAAACAAATACGATATAGTAGTTCCTGTGACGGATGCAATTAACAAAGGAAGAAGCGATGACATGGTTAAATCAATCATCAGTACTTCAATGGCAAAAACAATAGCCGCAATAGGCGATTTAAAGATAGCAGCCATAGCAGCCGAGGAACCACAAGCAATCAATAATGTTTTTGTTCGCGTATTCATTTTAAACAATTGACCAATGTTTGAACCAATGGCCGATCCGGTTAGAACAATAGGAGCTTCTAACCCGACTGATCCTCCAAAACCAACCGTAAGCGTACTCGATACTAAAGATGAATAAGTATTATGTGGCTTTAAGTTGCTTTTATTTTTTGAAATTGCCCACAATATTCTACTAATTCCATGATTGATTTTATCTTTAACAAAAACACGAATATAAATAACCGTAAGAATAATACCAATAATTGGAAAACATAAGTATAAGAAATTATATTCGTTTGATGGAAAACGTTCATGCAAAAAACTTGTTGTTAAATGCACCGTATTTTTTAGAATAATGGCGGCAAAAGCACCTATTATTCCAATAATAAAGCTTAGAAAAAGTATAAAATTTTGTTGAGACACATTGTGTTTGTTTCTCAACTTAATAATATACTCAATAAAATGTAATAATTTACTTGATATCATTTGTCAAAAGTACAAGATTTTTTTAAAAATATCTCGAAAAATGTGATTCCTTTTTTAAGTAGAATAAAATATTATAGTGGAATTGTTTTAAAAAAGTTGCTGATTAAAACTTGTTTTGTAAATTCGCATAAAAAAACAAAATACATTATGCAATACGATTTAATAGTTTTAGGAAGTGGACCAGGCGGTTATGTGGCAGCCATAAGAGCCTCTCAATTAGGAATGAACGTGGCTTGTATAGAGCGTTCTGAACCAGGTGGAATTTGTTTAAATTGGGGTTGTATTCCCACCAAAGCATTGTTAAAAAGTGCTCAAGTTTATAAATATATCAACCATGCCGAAGAATATGGAGTATCTATTTCGGGCGAAGTTCGCCCAGATATTACAGCCATGGTTGGACGCAGCAGAAGCGTTGCCGAACAGATGAGTAAAGGAATTCAGTTTTTATTAAAAAAATATAATGTTACTTTAATCCAAGGCACCGGAAAAATTAAACCTGGAAAAAAAGTTGAGGTGTTGGATTTTGAAGGTAACACCAACGAATATTCAGCAAACCATATTATTATTGCCACTGGAGCACGCTCTCGCGAATTACCGAATTTACCTCAAGATGGAGTGAAAATTATTGGTTATCGTAAAGCATTAACTCTTGACAAACAACCCGAATCGATGGTTGTTGTTGGGTCCGGAGCAATAGGATCCGAATTTGCTTATTTTTATAATACCATTGGAACAAAAGTAACATTGATTGAATATTTACCAAGTATTGTTCCCAACGAAGATGAAGATGTTTCGAAACAACTCGAACGTTCGTTTAAAAAACAAGGAATGAAAGTTCTTACTTCCGCATCTGTTGAATCGGTGGATACTAATGGCGAAAAATGTAAAGTAAAGATAAAAACAAAAAAAGGAGAAGAAATCATCGAAGCCGATATCGTTTTATCCGCGGTTGGAATTGTCAGTAATTTAGAAAATATTGGACTCGAAGAAGTTGGTATTGAAGTAAATAAAGGAAAAATTGAGGTGGATAAATACTATCGTACGAATATCGAAGGGTATTACGCTATTGGCGATGTGGTTGCAGGTCCTGCATTGGCACATGTAGCCTCGCACGAGGGTCTCATCTGTGTTGAAACCATTGCGGGTCATAAAATCGACCCGTTAAACTACGGGAATATTCCTGGTTGCACGTACACCTCTCCCGAGATTGCTTCCGTTGGAATGACTGAAAAACAAGCTATTGATGCGGGTTACGAAATAAAAGTGGGTAAATTTCCATTTACTGCTTCTGGAAAAGCTACTGCTGCTGGCAACAAAGATGGTTTTGTAAAAGTCATTTTCGATGCTAAGTATGGCGAATGGCTTGGTTGTCATATGATTGGTGATAATGTTACCGAAATGATTTCCGAAGCTGTTGTGGCACGTAAACTCGAAACCACCGGAAAAGAAATTATCGAAGCGGTACACCCACATCCTACCATGTCCGAAGCGGTTATGGAAGCAGTTGCCGCAGCATACGGCGAATGTGTGCATTTATAATAATTTGACAAAACAAACGGACATGAAAAAAAACATTATTCTGTTTTTGGTTTTTACAAGCTTGATACATTTCACTTTTTCTCAAAGATTTAAAGGCGGATTATTGCTTGGACCAACCGTAACACAAGTTACTGGAGATAAATTAGCGGGTTATGATAAACTTGGAGTAATGGGTGGTGTTTATACTGAATATCCGTTTAGCGACCGAACTACGGGTCGACTTGAAATGTACTATATTCAAAAAGGTTCGCGACACATACCTTCGGATGTAGACTATAATAAATATGTGATGTCGCTTCAGTATGTTGAAGTTCCAATTATTTATCAATATCGCTTTTATAAAAAGTTTTCTTTTCAAACCGGATTATCTTTTGCATATTTGTTTTCGTCAAAAGAAAAAGATCAAAACGGAACAATCAATAGCGATGGCAGAATACCTTTTCGAAAATATGATTTTTCGATACTTGGTGGATTTACTTATAATATCAATGATAAATGGGTTGTTGGTGGAAGATACTCGTATTCGATTCTCTATATCCGCGAAAAACCCGATTTTGAAAACATAAGCTATCATAATCGACGACAATTTAACGATGTAGTGCAAATTTCGATGTATTATGCTTTTTAGCTTTAGCTTTATAATTCAACTTGTTGAAATTAATTTTTCACAATCACTTTCTTCAACATATTACCTTTGCCATCCGAAAGAACAATAAAATAAGTCCCCTTTTTGAAAGTATTAGCATTGATAGAAATTGTTTTGTCAAATTCAGAAATAAATTCACTTTTTATAATTTTTCCATTAACATCGTAAATGGAATAACCATAAGGTGAAAAATTTTCAGGAATAATCATTTGAAAATTATCAACAAATGGATTTGGAAATAATTCTAGTTTGTCATTGTTAATATTATTATCAATGTTTAAGATACTACAATTGTAACCCAATATTTCAACATTATGATGAGTAAAACAAGCTATATTCACGTCAGAACCATATAGTGGATTAAATGCAAGTGAATTATTTAGGAAAGCTAAGGATTTGTTGCTGCCAATCCCTTCAATCCAATATACAGATTGAGTAGCGTATTCTGGACCGCTTAAAAAATAAACAGAAAATTCAAACTTTTTTCGCACACCTATATTAGTAGATATCAATGTAATGGTATCTAATACATAAGCAATTTCATTTTCAATAGTTTCATTACCTAAAAAGTAGGGGTAAATTATTGTATCGCCTTGATTCATTCCAAAATTATACAACAATCGAAGCGTTGTATCATTTTTAACACTTGTTGAGCTTGAACTATTTATATTATTTAACCAATATACTTTTTTATCCTCATAGTACAAAAAACAACTGGCAATATTGGAATTTTTATTTCCATATTTAAAAAAAGTTTTGTTGTCGATTATTGTATCACCAAGCAAAGTGCTTCGATTATACCACGTCTCAGTATATGAACCACTGTTCACGGAATAGCCTCGATAAACCCATTCAGCACTGTCTGTTGGCATGGGAATAAATTCTTGCCCTTTTATTGTGTTTGCAAATAGCAAACACAAACTAATGATAATTATTTTTTTCATAATATTATGTGTTAAATTATTTATTACTAATATTTAATTTTTCTGTTTTAATTGTATTTCCTTCAGATTGCAATTTCACAAAATAATTTCCAGAAATAAACGATTTTGTTTCAATTATAATTTCCCCCTGACTTGTCCCTTTTAGTGCGGTATTTCTAGTTTTGCAATAAACTCTATCATT
>CAZFPO010000004.1:0-25204 GCA_964521105.1 uncultured Lentimicrobiaceae bacterium
TTTTTTACTTCGGAAACTTAAACCTTATTCCACAAAATATTTAGTAATGCCAAAAGATATATGTTGTCGATTTGAAATGCTGAAATACACACTTTTTTAAACACTACCAAAATTAAGCGATCGTGTAACTTATAATCGAACCTTTGAGGAATTGAAACACATTTGCCGATGCTTTCATCTCTGCAACCAATTGCTTATAATCGAACCTTTGAGGAATTGAAACCTATCATCGTAAATTTGAATGTATGATTCCGAAGCTTATAATCGAACCTTTGAGGAATTGAAACAAATCAATATTATCAAGCGAATTTCCAACTAAATGCTTATAATCGAACCTTTGAGGAATTGAAACTTAAATACCTCGCAAATCTCATTTCGTTCAGCTTCCTTATAATCGAACCTTTGAGGAATTGAAACACGATAGCAACGTAACGACCACCATCGGCATCCATTCTTATAATCGAACCTTTGAGGAATTGAAACTCGAAAGAATTGATAAAACACTGACAAAATTAGATTCTTATAATCGAACCTTTGAGGAATTGAAACGACAAATAATGTTGCTTTAGATTATATAAAAAACAACTTATAATCGAACCTTTGAGGAATTGAAACTTGGTACGAACCAAATGGGAACATCTCTATCCAGCTTATAATCGAACCTTTGAGGAATTGAAACTTAATTTTAGTGTCCTTTTCGGTTACTAAGTTTTTCTTATAATCGAACCTTTGAGGAATTGAAACACACGTTCCAAAGCCCAACGTATAAAGCCACTTGCTTATAATCGAACCTTTGAGGAATTGAAACTAAATAACCAAAGCTGTATGAACATCTCCACCAGGCTTATAATCGAACCTTTGAGGAATTGAAACAAGCTAAATGGTAAGCACGTATTAATAAAACTAATTCTTATAATCGAACCTTTGAGGAATTGAAACTTCAAAAATCGTAACCATGGGAAAACAGGCGCAAACTTATAATCGAACCTTTGAGGAATTGAAACTACAATTGGAAGATGGCGTTTATGATTGTGCAACCTTATAATCGAACCTTTGAGGAATTGAAACATTCTTGGAATGATATCTTTGGCAGTTCAAAATATCTTATAATCGAACCTTTGAGGAATTGAAACCATATTCTAGCATACTTAGATTTTTTCTTTCTCCTCTTATAATCGAACCTTTGAGGAATTGAAACATGGAAAAGAAAAGTTATTACTTGAAGATATCGACTTATAATCGAACCTTTGAGGAATTGAAACTCGGTATTAATGAGCGTTAATTTGCAATTAAAACAATCTTATAATCGAACCTTTGAGGAATTGAAACGTACTAAAAAAAGCTACTGACTTTGAAAAATATAACTTATAATCGAACCTTTGAGGAATTGAAACGAAAAAAACTGGTAAAGATAAATTACAGCGTTTTCTTATAATCGAACCTTTGAGGAATTGAAACATTATTGAATTAAACCAGTCTTTTGCTTCTCTTTTCTTATAATCGAACCTTTGAGGAATTGAAACTTCAGAATCGTTAGCTACATCAAAAAAAATTAATACTTATAATCGAACCTTTGAGGAATTGAAACATGGGTTTTTATGCTGGACGAATTACATTTCCTTATCCTTATAATCGAACCTTTGAGGAATTGAAACTGTTTTGTAATAATAAGAAAATCAGTGTAATAAAACTTATAATCGAACCTTTGAGGAATTGAAACAAAGCAAGCAAAAATATCAAATCTCACGCTCTGTCTTATAATCGAACCTTTGAGGAATTGAAACTCAGTTTACACTAGAGTATATCAATTTTTAGTGTCTTATAATCGAACCTTTGAGGAATTGAAACATGGATGTATACTTCTATTATCACGAATGGAATTACTTATAATCGAACCTTTGAGGAATTGAAACATGTTTTTGGGAAAAGAAAATTTGCTTATAGAGGACTTATAATCGAACCTTTGAGGAATTGAAACGAACTATGTGCCTGTGGCTACTGTTGACGAATTTACCTTATAATCGAACCTTTGAGGAATTGAAACGGAAAACATTTTATTCGCATCTATACCACACAAGCTTATAATCGAACCTTTGAGGAATTGAAACTAGAATAAAATGCCAGCACCTAATGTCATAACCGCCTTATAATCGAACCTTTGAGGAATTGAAACTTTTCTTCCATATTTGTTCCTTTCTTTTAATTATTCTTATAATCGAACCTTTGAGGAATTGAAACTTTAAAAACCAATAAACAAACCATGAAAAAATTACTTATAATCGAACCTTTGAGGAATTGAAACCGAAATGCGGAAAGTGCATGAACGCATGAAATTGGCTTATAATCGAACCTTTGAGGAATTGAAACAGATCAAGAAGATAACGACAAGGCAATTAAAAACCTCTTATAATCGAACCTTTGAGGAATTGAAACATCGTTGGATAAACTGCTCATAAATCAACTCGCACTTATAATCGAACCTTTGAGGAATTGAAACATGTCAGGTCAGTTTGTAAATTCAATTTACGAGACACTTATAATCGAACCTTTGAGGAATTGAAACTCCATTCCAGTACGTTCAGAATAGAATTTTGCAAACTCTTATAATCGAACCTTTGAGGAATTGAAACACAGGAAGTATGCCCCGATACTTATTCTTTTTCATGCTTATAATCGAACCTTTGAGGAATTGAAACATCCGAAACATTAATACCTTTTTTGGGTGTGAATCCCTTATAATCGAACCTTTGAGGAATTGAAACCAGCAAAATTATTTTGATTGAGAATAAAGCCGTACTTATAATCGAACCTTTGAGGAATTGAAACTCCAAATTTAGTTGGAGCAGTTCCGGGCAAAAATGGCTTATAATCGAACCTTTGAGGAATTGAAACCCGGTGATGCACTTATGGCAACTATCGAAATCGAACTTATAATCGAACCTTTGAGGAATTGAAACTGACAAAAGCATTTGCCAAGCACTACCCTATTGGCTTATAATCGAACCTTTGAGGAATTGAAACCGATTGAATCATTAGCGAGTGGTTCGGCTGTAAATCTTATAATCGAACCTTTGAGGAATTGAAACTTTAAAAACCAATAAACAAACAATGAAAAAACTATTCTTATAATCGAACCTTTGAGGAATTGAAACCAGGTAGAATGAGAGAAGCAAGGCTTGCGATGCAAGCTTATAATCGAACCTTTGAGGAATTGAAACTCGGCATTCTCCTTGTCGGTTATCGTTTTATTTTTCTTATAATCGAACCTTTGAGGAATTGAAACAAAATAGTCGATTGGATGTACTTCCATTTCTCGGGCTTATAATCGAACCTTTGAGGAATTGAAACGTTATTTTCATGTTCGTATCTTTTACAACTTTTTGTCTTATAATCGAACCTTTGAGGAATTGAAACAAAATTTCTAATTTTTTCTTTCGCATTAAGTTAACCCTTATAATCGAACCTTTGAGGAATTGAAACCTATCATCGTAAATTTGAATGTATGATTCCGAAGCTTATAATCGAACCTTTGAGGAATTGAAACAAATCAATATTATCAAGCGAATTTCCAACTAAATGCTTATAATCGAACCTTTGAGGAATTGAAACTTAAATACCTCGCAAATCTCATTTCGTTCAGCTTCCTTATAATCGAACCTTTGAGGAATTGAAACACGATAGCAACGTAACGACCACCATCGGCATCCATTCTTATAATCGAACCTTTGAGGAATTGAAACTCGAAAGAATTGATAAAACACTGACAAAATTAGATTCTTATAATCGAACCTTTGAGGAATTGAAACGACAAATAATGTTGCTTTAGATTATATAAAAAACAACTTATAATCGAACCTTTGAGGAATTGAAACTAGATTGGAAGAAATAACAAGAATAATACAACAAACACTTATAATCGAACCTTTGAGGAATTGAAACTTTGTCTCGTTTTTGTCGCGTTAATTATTTAAAAAACTTATAATCGAACCTTTGAGGAATTGAAACATTATTGGCGTATCTGTCTAATCCGTTTGTAAATTCTTATAATCGAACCTTTGAGGAATTGAAACGATAGAGAGGAAATTCTTCTTAGTATAATTGAACAACTTATAATCGAACCTTTGAGGAATTGAAACTTAACAGATATGTTGTAAATGTTGGATTGTAAAAACTTATAATCGAACCTTTGAGGAATTGAAACCTCTTTTTTATCATCCGAGTAAACATCCGTAGTTCTTATAATCGAACCTTTGAGGAATTGAAACTTTTCTGATTTTTGATTTTTACATTTTGATTTATCTTATAATCGAACCTTTGAGGAATTGAAACTTGTTGTCGATTTTGTAAATGGCACATGCTATTGCCTTATAATCGAACCTTTGAGGAATTGAAACAACAACACAGCTCGAAATGGGCAAAGCCGTTGAAACTTATAATCGAACCTTTGAGGAATTGAAACACATAAAACAAAAAGATGTTTGGATTCAAATTTGGCTTATAATCGAACCTTTGAGGAATTGAAACTTCAATTCGTTAATACGTGTGTCGTATTCCAATTTCTTATAATCGAACCTTTGAGGAATTGAAACTTTAAAATTTCAATTTTCGTACGAAAAACTATCGGCTTATAATCGAACCTTTGAGGAATTGAAACTTGCAAAACATATCTAACCAATTAGAATGGATTGAACCTTATAATCGAACCTTTGAGGAATTGAAACAGATCCAATGGAGCTTACTCAAAATAAATCTTTCCTTATAATCGAACCTTTGAGGAATTGAAACATGTGGATAGCTGTGTATAAATATAAAGGCACCTCTTATAATCGAACCTTTGAGGAATTGAAACTCTGACGAATATTGGAAACGACCGAGATAGGTTTATTTTATTAACATTTTAATTCCTCATTTTTTGTATTATTGCAAAACTAAATCGTTTTTGTAAAATATTTTCATGAAAAATATCAAAAAATTTTTTGTACTGTTATTATTAACCAGCAGTATTGTCTCGCAAGGTCAAACTAACACTGGGGACACTATTAAAATAAGAGCTCACAATGCAACAAATATGACATGGTATGGAAATTATGACTCTTGGGCTCAATTTCCCGACACATCATTGAGTTTTCGTAAAATAATTATGAAATATACAATGGGCTGTGCAACTGGAGGTTGTAGCGACTGGGATTATACCTCAAAAATTGAATTACGACAACATACCGGATTAACAGATAGCACGTTGAATTATAAATGGTGGTTTTCGGTTAACAATAATTCAATTGATAGCTTTGCATATAGCAATTATCCAACATTTAAAACTATTTGGAACGAAAACCTAAGCAAAACAGATACAATTTGGAATAATTTATCAATAGTTATCTATCTCGATTCCAATTCAAATCCGCCAATGCCTATAGATACTTTAAATTGTTTTGAAGCGAGTTATTGGAATTCGGTTTACGATGAAAATGGAAACAAAATAGATAGTAATTTTGTTACACCCGAACAAACAATTATTAATCGTAAACTTTTTTATTTTTCGCTATTTGAAGTAATTAATTCATTTGAACTTGCTCGAGTAATTACACCTTATGGAGGGTATATGCGTCAAGGGCAACAAGGATTTACGAATGCTTGGACATTTACTCACGAGTTTGATGTTACAGATTTTTCAAATTTATTACGCGATTCGGTCGAAATTAGAGCATTTTATGATGGCTGGTCGAGTGGTTTTAGTGTTACGCTTGATTTTGAATTTATTGTAGGAATTCCTCCTCGTAATGTAAAACGAATTGAAAATTTATGGAATGGCGGTTTCTCATATCCTAACTCTACTTCGTTTGAAACGAATTCATTATTTCCTAAAAAAATTAAATATAATTTTTCCGAAAAAGGAAGTATGATTCGGATTATTCCTACCGGACATGGTTTTGATAATGATGTATATTGTGCCGAATTTTGTCCTCGCTCATATTTTTTAAAAATAAACGATAATCAAGAATTTATATCACTCATTTGGAACGACCAATGTGGGTTTAACCCAATTTATCCACAAGCTGGCACTTGGGTTTACGACCGAGCTAATTGGTGTCCTGGTTTAGCTGCAAAAATTTTCACTCACGAATTAACGCCATTAATTTCTTATCAAGACTCAACAACAATCGATTTAGATTTGGAAAATTATTCATGGAACGGCAATCAAACCCCCTCTTATTACATTAGTTCACAATTACTTACTTATTCAGACCCAAATTTTCTACTCGATGCAGAATTATACGACATCATTTCTCCTTCAAATAAAGATGAATTTCAACGACTAAATCCTATATGCAATAATCCCCAAATTATTATCCGCAACAGCGGTAGTAATACATTAAACACCTTAACAATACATTATGGATTAATAAACGGGAACTTGCAAACTTATCAATGGCATGGAAATTTAAAATTCATGGAAAAAGAAACTATATCTTTAACAGGATTTGATTGGAATAATTCATTAAACAATAAATTTATTGTATTCATAAATCAGCCCAATGAGCAGGAAGATATGAACAAAGTTAACGATACTCTTGTGTCGGAAGTTAATTTTCCAGAAATTATTAATCAAAAGGATATTGTGGTGGAAATTAAAACCAACAATGCGGGCAGTCAAAATTCATGGAAAATTTTAGATTATTCAGGCAACATAATTGCCGAAAGAAATAATTTAAGCAATAATTTAAACTACCGCGACACCATTCATTTAAATAATAACGAATGTTATGTTTTTGAACTAATAGATACAGGTGGCGATGGATTAAGTTTTTTTGCTAACGATGACGGAAATGGGTATGTTCGGTTTAGGAAAGCTAACGCATTAGGATTTATTAAAACGTTTAACCCAAATTTTGGGAACAAAATTATTTACCCATTTAGTGTAAATACCGAGTTACAAATTAATGAAATAGCTGATTTTAAAAACTTTAATATGTATCCTAATCCAGCTAATAATGAATTTTTCGTTGATTTTTTTGATAATAAACCAATTAAAATCACATTGTTTGATATTACTGGACGAATCATCGAGCTTAACGCTATAAATATTGATGAAAATTTAATAAAATTTGACGTAAGTAATTTAATTAATGGAGTTTACTTGGTAAATATTTTTGATGGGTATATAACGACAAGTAAAAAACTAATCATTCATAAGTAGTATTATTTCTATCAATTTCATCTAACCTTTGAATTAACGTTGGATGAGAATAATGAAACCAAACATATAAAGGATGAGGATTTAAATTACTTAAATTGTCTCCGGTTAATTTTATCAATGCCGATTTTAAACTTTCTCCTTTTTTATGATTCACCACAAAAGCATCAGCTTGGAATTCAAATTTTCGTGATAAAATTGAACTTAAAGGGCTTATTACAAATTCTATAGGACTATATAATAAGCCAAATGTTATCAAACTCATGTGAAATGACGAAATAACATTTCCTAAGGCTTTTGATAATATTGGATGATTTATTAGCAAGCCTAACAGAAAAAAAGTTAATCCCGTAGATAATAAAGAAATAATTAAACCTATCAACGTGTGTTTGTGTTTATTATGTCCTATTTCGTGAGCTAAAACTGCCACAATTTCGTCATTAGTAAATTTTTCAATCATACTATCGTATAATACTATCCGTTTTTTGGGTCCAAAACCAGTAAAATAAGCGTTGGTTTTTGTAGAGCGTTTTGAGGAATCGATGATGTAAACATTTTTGATTTTAAAATTAACTTTATGGCAAAATTCCACAATCTTATTTTTAAGTTCACCCTCGTCAAGTGGCGATTGTTTGTTAAACAATGGAACAATTAAATTTGAATAAAACATCATCATAAAAATGGAAAACAGAGCTACAAAACACCAAGCATAAAGCCAAAAGTTAGCGCCCGATTGAAAATAAAACCATAGTAACATTGTAATAATCGTTCCACCAAGAACAATGGTCATTATGAAAGATTTGATTTTATCCAAAATAAAAGTTTTTACGCTGGTTTTATTAAAACCATATTTTTCTTCGATTACAAACGTTTGATACCAGTCAAAAGGTATTGAAGAAAGAGAACTAACTAAAAATATGAGTCCAAAAAATGAGAGTGCAATAAAATAATCATTTGAAATAAAATTTCTAATATAACTATCAACCCAAGGTAAAATTTTAAAAATAAGGATTAATATGATAATTAATCCTGTTAATACATTAGTAAACAAACCAAATTTAAAATTATCGGCTTGATAATTCAACTGTTTCTCAGTTGTTTCAAAGTTAAATAACGATTTTATCCGTTCGGGCAAATCCTTTTTTCGATGGTTAAAATTTAAAACATCAAACCATAAATCAAATACAAAATCGAAAACAAAAAAGAAAAGAATGCAATAAAACACGATATTAATATCCATAGTATAAAAATTACAAAACAAAATTCTCAGATGCTGTCAAAAATCGATAATCATTTACCATACTATCACTACAAATATCCCATAATTTTATAAATTACGTAGCCCCATACTTCGTGAATAAGCATATCCCAACGTTTAAACGCATCAGTTGATGGAACTATCAAGTAGAGAATATCAAAACGCCATTTGCCAACCAAAGGATTTGTTGGATAAATATCAAAAACTATCCCTTGTTTTTTAAAAATAGCTATAGAACGCCGCATGTGCATTGACGAAGTAATCAATAACACAGTTGGATTTCCCATTTTCGAAAGAATTTCTTTAGAATATACGGCATTTTGGTATGTATTATCCGATTTGTTTTCAACAATCATTATCGAATCAGCAAGCCCGTTTCTATAAAAAAAATCTTTAAGAAGTTCAGATTCAATGACATCTCGAAAAACTAGATGACCAGCTCCCCCACTTATTAAAATTGATTTTACACGCCCAGCATTATACAAATCGATGGCTTGCATGATTCTATCTGTATTATGACGAAAAGTAATTCGGTTAATATCTCTATCAATCGTAACCATTCCGCCACCCAGTACTATGGCAACATCATAATTAGGTTTAAGTTTTTCGGTATTTACTGGAGGAATTTCCCACCACCTAATAAGTGAATCAACAATAAAATTATTACTAAAGAAAATGAAGGAAATAAATGCCGCATAGAGTATCTTTTTTGCTTTTACTTTATTTTTCAAAAAAACACCTAACGCAAGTAATATTAAAATCCAAATAAGCGGATTTAAAAGAGAATTTATAATTTTCGATATAACAAAAAATACACTCATTATGACATCCCATTAAGTTTACGAATGAACCACTCCGAAGCAAACAACGCAACAATTAACATAAAATAAATCCAGAATGAACCTAAATTGGTATATTTCTTTGTTTTAAGTTCAACCGAACGAATGGAGCTATTATTTTTGATTTTTTCGGCTAATTTATCAATCTGACTATAATAAATCATTTCTCCATTATGAATTTTTGCAAGTTGCATCATTAGATTTTTATCAGCCAATAAATTCAACGATTCTATTGCTAGTTTCTGGATTGTAAAAACACCTTTTTTAGTATATTTTTTTGAACCGATTGCACTATTTGCTTCCCAATAATAATTGCCCGAAGGGAACTTCCCTGCATTAAGTTCATAAGCATCTATTGTTCGAGAAAACTCAAATGGAAATGATTTTCCTTCTTCATCTTTAATTATCATTGTTACCTCAGCATCATTAATTCGCTCCATGGCATCATTGTATAGTTCGGCATTAAAAAACACCTCTTCGTTTTCGCCAACAACTTGTTTATGAGTAACTCTAAAATTGCTTCTATCATTGCTAACCATAAGATATTGAGCAATTTTTGTTAACAATTCGTCAAATAATAAATGTTCGGAAGTTTGCTGATATATTGCTGTACGCCAACGCCATATCCCCTCACCACAAAGCACTCCATTTCGATTATTATCTATTTCTGAAAACATTAATAATGGCATATCGCTCACAATTTGACCAATTCGTTGAAAAAGTAAAATATTGGCTGAATTTGATGTTTTATAGGTTCCAAATGGTACTAATAAAGGAGGCAGTTTTTCAAGGGTTTTAGCTAATGTGCCTGAAACTGAAAAAAGAACAAAATTTTGATTTACTGATAAAAAAGCGTCATTAAAAATATTTTTCGACTGATTGATTTGTAAACCACTATTAACTCGATTAAATGCCGACAAATCAGTTTTGTTTCCAATGATATAAAAAACTGGAATGTGCTGTTGATTAATTCGGTTTAATAATAAGGTTGAAGCGTTGTTTGATGTTGGTAATTGATGCATTATTACTAATTGATAATCAAGATTCAAATCCGAAATTTCATCAATTTGTTTTTCATCTACAAAATAACTTTCGTTGGATAAAAGGGCTTGTTTAATTGCAGTTATATCAGGATGTGGAGCTTGATAAACTAACAAAATTTTATCCTTTCTATCCATCACTTCTACAAAAACTTCGTAACGGTTATTTAAGAATGTATTTTCACCATCAATTTCATGAATTTTGATTGAATATTTTTGGACACCTGGTTTACTTGACTCAATATATAATCGTATTGTTTCGGAAAAGGAATTACCAACTATTTGAATTTGTTTGCGAAAAACTTCTTTTCCTTCATTTTCGATACTTAAAACAGCTGTTTCGCCCGACAACAAACTTGCAGCAACATTTATTTCCATGGGGAAACTATTTCCTTTAAAAACCGATTTATTGGCAAAAACCTTTGTAATTTTTAAATCTTTTTTTACTAATGTATCACCTAATAAAACCGAGTAAATTGGAAAAGGAATCTGTTCGGCTAAAAAGTATGGATTAATTCCTTTATTATAAATTCCATCTGAAATTAAAACAATGGCTCCAACGTTTCTGCCAGCATACAGCGTTTTTAATTCTACAAACAATTCCGACAAGTCAGTTTCTTGCTCATTGTACGACAAATTTAATCCATTTTGAATGTTACTACCAAACGTTAATTCGCGTGTTTCATACTGATTTTTAAGTATTTCAATTTGCTTATCTAAACTTTCGCTAAAAGTATTTTTATAAAAAACTGAATCCTTAGAAAGAATGATAGAATTTGAATTATCGTGTGCAATAATTATTAATGGTTTCTCAATTTCCTTAACATTTCGTATTATCAAAGGATTGAGCAATAAAATGCAAAGTAAAAAAGTAGCTATAAATCGTAAAGCGGGTAATATTCGTTGTTGAAATTTCGAAATATTATCTGGAAACTTTTTCCAATATGCAAAAAAACTCACCAAAGCACTTATTGTAATGCATAAAAATATAAACCACAATGAGTATTCGGTGATAATTTTCATAAATTTTTAAAGCGACAAAAAAAATTAATTATAAATACATACCCCCATCACAGCTAATAACCTGCCCAGTGATGTATGACGACAAATCGGAAGCTAAGTACAAGGCGGTGTTAGCAACATCATTAACAGTACCTGTGCGGCGCAATGGAATTTGCTTTACCCACTCTGATTTAACATCTTCGGCTAAGCCATGTGTCATTTCGGTTTCGATAAATCCTGGAGCAATTGCATTACAGCGTATGTTTCGTGAGCCAAGTTCCTGAGCAATTGATTTGGTAAATCCTATCATTCCAGCTTTAGAAGCAGCATAGTTAGCTTGTCCAAAATTACCACGCAATCCAACAATCGAAGTCATGTTGATAATAGTACCGTAGCGTTGTTTTAACATAAATTTTTGAACGGCTTTGGTTAAATTGAAAACAGATTTTAAATTTATTTTTATCACCAAATCAAAATCTTCTTCGCTCATTCGCATAAGCAAATTATCGCGAGTAATACCTGCATTATTAATTAAAATGTCAATTTTTCCAAAATCGGAATGAATTTCATTAATTGTTATTTCCGAAGCCTCAAACGATGATGCATCAGATGCATAAGCTTTTGCTTTTATTCCATATGATTCAAGCTCTTTTTCTAACGCAATTGCATTATCATCAACACGTAAATCGGTAAAGGCTATATTTGCACCATGTTGAGCAAAAATTAAGGCTATCCCTTTTCCAATTCCTCTAGAACCGCCAGTTATTACGGCTACTTTTCCTTCTAATAGTTTCATAATTATTGAATTTAAAAAAACAAAAGTAGCTAATTTTTCTTGCTTAACTATTCAAAGCTAATTGTTTTTGTATAATTACCTGATAATTAACACCTTTATTATTTGGCAGATTTCAATTAGTGAAGAAAAAAAATGTTTTTGAATAAAAAAACTATTTGAAAGCTATATTTTTATCAAATTTGCATAAAACATTTAAAATTTAATCATGAGAAAAAAACCTAGTTATTTATTAATCGTAATGCTTCTGTCGACATTAAGTGTATCGGCACAATTATTTGAAGAAAACAAACTCACCATTGGAGGATCGTATGGCTTTGATATTGAGAAAATTGGAGTTATGGTTGGTGAACGAAGTAATGTAACCGACAACATTGGAATTGACGGCAATTTAATTTATTACAATTACGAAAATGGTTATGCACTTGAAGTGAATTTTAATGGTGTTTATTTTTTTTCTACCAATGATTTAAAACCATACGGAATATTAGGGTTAAATTTTAGCACAAGCTCTTTTACTTTATTAGGAATTAAAGCAAATGGTCGCGAATTTGGTTTAAATATTGGCGGTGGATTAGAATATTCTTTAGATAAAATTTCATTTTTTATAGAGCCCAAATACACACTTGGTGGATTTGATCAACTTAATGCAACAGTTGGCATTAGGGTAAATTTATAATTATTTACAAAATCATGCTACGAAATTCTATAAATGAATTATAGTGGCATAATTTATTTTGTGGGTAAAAATTTTGTTTAAATTTACGTTTTCAAATAAATAAGGTGAATAAACTAATAAACCAAATCAAACCAATTAATTTCCAACAATTTTCAAATTTCTTTTTTCAGAAATTTCCAAATATTAAAAATCGAATTTTACGAACTCCCTCTTGGATAAAAGCGATACTATTCGCCTTTTTTTTTGATTTAGTAATTTTTTTAATTTTAAATGCCATTTTCCCATTGCCTTATCAGGACGATTTTTCGCAAATTGTCAAATCGTCGGAAGGAAAAGTTATGTACGCTAATTTAAATAATACAGATAAATGGCGGTTTGAGACAAAAATTGATGAAATAACGCCCGTTTTACGAAAAACAATAATTTTTAAAGAGGACAAATACTTTTATTACCATTTTGGTATAAATCCCATTTCGATTGTTAAAGCTTTTGTTAATAATCTTTTTGGAGGTAACCGAACTATAGGTGCCTCAACGATAACGATGCAAGTAGCTCGAATGATTGAACGAAAAGAGCGTAGTTATGGCAATAAAATTATCGAAATGTTTAGGGCAATACAGCTTGAAATGAAGTATTCAAAAGAAGAAATTTTGCAAATGTATTTGAATTTGGTTCCTTATGGAGGGAATATCGAGGGGGTAAAAACGGCAGCATATTTTTATTTAGATCAAAAGCCCGAAGCATTGAGTTTATCTCAAATTACCATTTTATCTATCATCCCAAATTTTCCAAATATTATCTCTTCTAACAATTTTCAAGAACTTTATGTGAAACGAAATGAATGGCTTAATAAATTTAAAATAGCAGGAATTTTCGATTCAAAAACGATTGATGATGCATTGAATGAACCAATAAATTTAAATCGTAAGCAACGACCTATTACCGCTCCACATCTTTCCATACGGGCTTGTACAAGCAATCCGAAATCGAATGAAATTGAAACGACCATTCAAAACGAGATTCAATCAAAAGCCGAAGAAATTGTCAAAAACTACATCCAGCCATTGCAATATTGTAACATCGGGAATGCTTCGGTTATGATCATTGATAATAAAAAAAATGAAGTGGTGGCTTATGTTGGCTCTTCCGATTTTTTTAACAGCAGTCATCAAGGCGAAGTAGATGGTGTTAAATCGGTTCGCTCACCAGGAAGTACTTTAAAACCCTTATTGTATGGTTTAGCGATAGATTATGGATTAATTACTCCAAAAATGAAAGTATCCGATGTTCCCATAACATTTGGTGGATATACCCCTGGTAATTATGATGATAAATGTCGAGGCTTAATAACCATCGAACAAGCATTAGCTTTATCGCTTAACATTCCGGCGGTTTGGCTTTTAAATCAAGTGGGCGTAGATGATTTTGTAAAAGTAATGGCAAGTTGTGGATTTAAACAAGTTAAAAAAGACCAAAATAAGCTAGGATTATCAGTAATTTTAGGCGGTTGTGGTGTTCGTTTAGAGGAACTTACAAATTTATTTAGCATGTTTGCTAAAGGGGGACTATATCAAAAGGCTACGATGTATAAAAACGAAAAAAAGTCTAAACCCAGCCGAATACTGTCGGAAGCTGCTGTATTTATGATTACTGAAATATTAACAAAAGCCGAGCGTCCAGATTTTCCATCCAACTGGGCAATGAATGCCAATGCACCAAAAATTGCATGGAAAACTGGTACTTCATACGGTCGTAGAGATGCGTGGAGTATAGGATACAATCGCGAGTATACTATTGGTGTGTGGGTTGGCAACTTCGACGGTCGAGGAACCCCCGAACTTACTGGCGCAAACATTGCCACTCCTCTCCTTTTTCAGCTCTTTAATGCCATCGATATTTCACAAGAAAACATTTGGTTTGCTCCTCCAAAAACCATCGATTACCGAGAAGTATGTTCCGAAAGTGGTCTCATTCCGGAAGATTTCTGCGAAAACAAAGTCATCGATTCATACACACCGGGCATTTCACCTAATCAGCGTTGCAACCATTTAATTGAGGTTTATACAAATTTAGATGAAACTGTTTCGTACTGCAAAAAATGTCAGCCCGAAAAAAATATAAAACGTAATTTATACCGAAACCTTCCTCAAGAGGTTATCACGTTTTTTGAAGAACAAAATATTCCCTATAAAAAAATACCCCCTCATAACGAAAAATGCACTCGAATTTTTAGTCAAAATGCACCTACTATAACATCACTCAGCGATGGATTAGAATATATTTTATTAACTGGTGAAAAGCAAAAACTTATGCTCAAAGCTTCCACCGAAAATTCAGTGATTCACGTTTGGTGGTATGTGAACGATAAACTTTTAACCATTGCAAAAGCGAATGAAAAAGTGTTTTTTGTTCCTCCTTCGGGAAATTTAAAAATTTCGTGTACCGACGATAAAGGGCGTAATTCAAATATTTGGATTAATGTGAAATATATTTAATAACTATAATTCCGATTATCTTATACTACTCAATTTCGATATTATATTTTTCTAAAAGACCAGCGATTCCGTTAAGCGAAAACTTTGCTTTCTTTATTTTATTAATATCTGGGTCGATGGAGTAATTGTATGCACTTCGAAAATCAGCTTTTTCCAATATTGAATGTACAAATGTCGACCTTTGAAGATCACAATTATCATAAATTGAAGCAGTTAAATCACATTCTGTAAAGTCTACTTCCTGTATTTGTGAGTTTTTAAATATTGTTTTTTTTAGTTTTAGTTTATAAAACGACGAATAATTTAAAATGCAATGGTCGAATCTGAATGCTAGTCCAAATTCATTACAGTTTTCAAAATGAAGTCCTAGCATTTTACAATCTTTGAATATCACATCTCTAAATGCGGTTTGAGATATTTTAACCATACTTAAGTTACAGGATAAAAACTCACAATCATAAAATTTAAAATCACTAAAGTTGTCATCCGAAAAATCACAATTTATAAATCGACAACTTTCGTATTCTCCTACTTTAATTGGATTTTCAATTTTATCATTAGCGTTAAATGTCAGTTCAAATTGGTATACTTGATTATTCATTCTTAATATTTTTATTCATTAATTTTTACAAATTACAATCAAAAACAAAGGTAATTGGATTCAAAACAAAACCAAAAAATTAAGATGTTTTTTTAAATCGATAAAAAAGTAACTCATAAATGCTATAATTTTTATTATATTTGTGCTAACAAATTGAATTTCAAATCAAACAAATTACTATAAACAAAACTTAAAATTGAATTTATGAAAAATGTAATGTTATTCTTTGGAGCATTTTTTTTGTTAACAACATCGTTAAAAGCTCAAAAAGTATTTTCGGTTGATGCCGATTATAAAGCCAATGTGAAAGTTTTTGTGGTGGATGCCGATTATAAAGCCGACTTATTGGTTTACAAAGTAGATGCAGATTACAAGGCAGGCGAAAACGATGGTAAATGGTTTTTCACAAATGCCGATTATCAAGCAAAAAAGAAAATATATTTTGTAAATTCCGACTATCAAGCCGATTTAAAAATATATTTTGTAGACTCTGACTATAAAGCTGGTTGGAAAAACAATGCTAAAAAAGCAATAATGTATTAATGTTTATTGTTCATTCTACAGTTGTCTGTTAAAAGAACAATCTTGCCATTATAAAAGATAATGACATTTTTCAATTACTGACTTTTATTATTGATATTTGGATTAATGTATAATATCGTAAATAATAAGAAGCATCGATTTAAAACACTTTTTTTATTTGACTAACTGATTTAATATTTTCTAAATTTGTATCTTCGTGCCAAATTAAAAATAAAAAAATGAGTGACGATAAAAAGATCATCTTTTCGATGGTTAACGTAAGCAAAACATTTCCACCAGCAAAGCAAGTATTAAAAAATATCTATCTTTCGTTTTATTACGGTGCAAAAATAGGCGTTATAGGACTAAATGGATCAGGAAAATCATCGCTTTTGAAAATTATAGCAGGTGAAGATAAGTCAATTATTGGCGATGTAGTTTTTTCTCCAGGTTATAGTGTGGGGTATTTGCCTCAAGAGCCAATATTAGATAACACAAGAACGGTTAAAGAAATTGTTACTGAGGGCGTTCAGGAAGTTGCCGATATTTTAAAAGAATATGATGAAGTGAATAATCGTTTTGCCGAACCAATGAGCGACGACGAAATGAATAAATTAATTGAACGTCAAGGCGAACTTACCGAGCTTATCGACCATCATGATGCCTGGGAATTAGACTCAAAATTAGAGCGAGCAATGGATGCATTACGTTGTCCTGATGGTGAAACCCCCATTTTAAATCTTTCGGGAGGTGAACGCCGTAGAGTTGCTTTATGTCGTTTATTGCTAAAACAACCCGACATTTTACTATTAGATGAACCCACTAACCACCTAGATGCCGAATCGATAGAATGGCTCGAAATGCACTTACAACAATATAAGGGAACTGTTATAGCCGTTACCCACGATAGATATTTTTTAGACAATGTGGCTGGTTGGATTCTTGAACTAGACCGTGGAGAAGGCATACCATGGAAAGGAAATTATTCATCATGGCTCGACCAAAAATCGAATCGTTTAGCCCAAGAAGAAAAGCAAGAAAGCAAACGCCGAAAAACTCTTGAACGCGAACTTGAATGGGTGCGTATGGCTCCTAAGGCTCGTCATGCTAAATCAAAATCAAGGTTAAATGCATACGAAAATTTGCTCAATCAAGATACTAAAGAAAAAGAAGAACGCTTAGAAATTTTCATTCCTAACGGTCCTCGTCTGGGAAACGTTGTTATTGAAGCAAAAAATGTGGCTAAAGCATTTGGCGACAAAGTTTTATACGATGACTTAACTTTTTCGCTTCCTCCTAATGGAATTGTTGGCATAATTGGTCCTAATGGAGCAGGAAAAACTACTCTTTTTCGACTAATAATGGAACACGACAAGCCAGAAAAAGGCACTTTTAATGTTGGCGAAACGGTGAAACTAGCATATATTGACCAACAACATAGTGAAGTTGATCCCGAAAAAAGTGTGTATGAAATTATTTCGGGAGGAACCGAACAAATGATGCTTGGTGGTAAACTTATAAACTCAAGAGCTTATATTTCGAGGTTTAATTTTAGTGGAACCGACCAAAGCAAAAAAGCAGGAGTTTTATCAGGTGGTGAACGAAATCGCTTGCATTTGGCTTTAACACTCAAATCGGAAGCAAATGTTCTTCTATTGGACGAACCAACCAACGACATCGACATCAACACACTAAGAGCTTTGGAAGAGGCATTGGAAAATTTTGCAGGTTGTGCTGTCATAATTTCGCACGACCGCTGGTTTTTAGATAGAGTGTGTACTCATATTTTAGCTTTTGAAGGAAACTCACAAGTGTACTTCTTCGAAGGTTCGTATAGCGAATATGAAGAAAACCGCAAAAAACGTCTTGGAAACGAAGGTCCTAAACGAATTAGATATAAAAAGCTAATAGCTGATTAACAAGAAATTAGCTTTATTTATATAATTCCATGTATCTAAAAATTTCAGTTTTAAGTCTTTCTTTGTCACTCTCATTCATAAAAGAGCTATTTACAGCATTTATATTGAGTTGTATCAACTCATCAATAGTAAATCCTTGATTATGCAACAACAAATATTCATTTGAAAGAGTAGTAGAAAACATTGCTGGATCATCAGAATTTAAAGTACAAACTAAACCTGCATCAAACATTTTACGAATTGGGTGATTTTGTTTTGAATCTACAACTTTTAAAAAATAATTACTTGTTGGACAAACTTCTATAGGAACTTCATGATTTTTTAGATATTCCAATAAATATACATCATCAACACATCGTATTCCATGTCCGATACGTTCAGCTTTCAAATCTTTAATAGCACTCCAAATACTTTCAGCTCCAACTGCTTCACCAGCATGAGCTACAACGTGCAAACCGTTTTCTCTCGCTTTTTTATATACATCTGAAAAAAGAGCCGCTGGAAAACCATTCTCCAATCCACCTAAACCTAAACCAATAAAAACATCTCTTTTTTTTCCCTCTATAACTAAATCCAAAACATCATCTTTGCTTTCAGGAAAATTCCGTGCAATATCCGGTATAAATTGGACTTTTACATGATATTTGTCCTCTCCTGCTCTCATTCCTTTTTCGATGGCATTAATTATTTCGCTGCTTGAAAAATGTTCGACTAAAAATGAAGCACTTAAAAAAGCCTCGGAATACATTATGTTTTGAATGCTTTGAAATCGATAGAAATCTTCAATTAAAAAAGAATAATCTTCTGCTTTTTTTAAACATGATACAGCTTTTATGTATGTATCAATGAAATGTGGAAAATCTCTAAATTCAAACATTTTACGCCACTCGTTTATACTTTTAACCGGTATATCAACCATGTTTTTTTCGGCAATTTGACAATAAATATCTGGACTTACAGCACCTTCAACATGAACATGGAGCTCAACCTTGGGCATTTTTAAAAAGAAATCTTTATAATTCATTATAAATTTATTTAATTTATTTACAAAGGAAGCAAATAAAATAAAGTTATTTGTTTTTCAAATTTAATTTTTCCTTAATAAAAAATAATATCTTATATTTGCCAGCAATACAATAAACTTATTTTTTATTATGAAAGCAGTTAATAAAAACGTTGATTTAGATTTAAGTATCTATGGAATTCAAAATCCGAAACAAATTTATTATAACATTTCGTACGATGATTTGTTTTTGCACGAAACAGACCCTAATCTAGAAGGTTATGAAAAAGGATTTGTAACAAATTCGGGAACAGTTGCAGTTGACACTGGTATTTTCACAGGTCGTTCGCCAAAAGACAAATACATAGTTAAAGATTCGGAAACCGAAAATAACGTTTGGTGGGCATCTCCAGGTAAAAAAGGCTCCGACAATAAACCAATTGATGAGAACATTTGGAATAATCTTAAAGAAACTAGTTACAAACAATTATCGGGTAAAAAACTTTACGTTATGGATGCCTATGTTGGTGCTAACATCAACACCCGAATGAGCATTCGTGTAATTACTGAAGTGGCTTGGGCTGCTCATTTTGTAAAAAACATGTTTATTCGCCCTAGTGAAGAGGAACTTAAAAACTTCAAACCTGATTTTGTAATGCTGCATGCATGCAAAACGGTAAATTCTTTATGGCATGAACAAAATCTTAATAGCGATGTATATGTTGCTTTTAATTTAAAAGAAAAAATGGCGGTTGTTGGCGGTTCATGGTATGGCGGTGAAATTAAAAAGGGATTTTTCTCGGTTATGAACTATTTCATGCCTCTACAAAACATAGCATCGATGCACTGCTCGGCAAATATGGGAAAAGATGGCAGTACTGCAATTTTCTTTGGCTTGTCAGGAACTGGCAAAACTACTCTATCTGCTGACCCAGACCGTTTTTTAATTGGTGATGATGAACATGGTTGGGACGAGGATGGAGTTTTCAATTACGAAGGCGGTTGTTATGCCAAATGTATCGATCTTGATAGAGAAAAAGAGCCCGACATTTTTAATGCTATCCGTAGAGATGCCCTTCTAGAAAATGTTGTGTATGATGAAAAAACTGGTGAAGTAAACTATAAAAGTGGAATCAAAACCGAAAACACTCGGGTTTCTTATCCAATTTATCATATTAACAATATTGTAACACCCGTATCAAAAGGAACTCATCCAAAAAAAATAATCTTTTTAACAGCAGATGCCTTTGGTGTTTTACCCCCTGTTTCAAAGTTAACCAACGATCAGGCGATGTATTATTTTCTAAGTGGATTTACTTCCAAATTAGCCGGCACCGAACGTGGTGTTAAAGAGCCTCAACCAACTTTTTCACCTGCTTTTGGAGCTCCTTTCCTTCTGCTAAACCCGATTGTTTATGCAAAGGCTCTTTCCGAAAAAATGAAACAACATAATGCTACCGCTTATTTGGTGAATACTGGATGGAGTGGTGGTCCTTATGGTGTTGGAAAAAGAATTGATTTACCTTCTACACGAAAAATTATTAGTGCAATTTTAGATGGTAGCATCGACCGTAGTGAATTCGCCGAAATGGAAGCCTTTGGGTTAATGATTCCAAAAGAAATAAATGGTGTAGACCCTAATATACTATCTCCAAAAAACACTTGGAAATATCCCTCAGCTTACGACGAACAAGCTCAAATCTTAGCCGATAAATTCATTGACAATTTCCAAAAATTCAACGACACTGAAGAAGGAAAAAGATTGGTAGCCGCTGGTCCGAGAAACAAACACATGAAGGACTTCTATAATTATTACCAAACAAAAATTGAAAAACTCGAGAACGAACACAAAGAAGAAATAACTCGCTTAAGAGACCAAATTTACATCCTTCAAAACGCATTTAGCGAATATATTTCGTTTAATTCAATAAATACTAATTATAAAAATCGCGAACTTAAACGACATATCCCAATGGAAGTTTTTGTTGGCTCCGATAACCAAAAAGATTGGGATATCGTATTTAAATCACTCCGTGAAATCATAAAAACGATTGGTTTTGATTTTTATACACCAAGTAAAAAATTACAAAAATACAGCGAACGTATTGTGGTTAGTCAATCGGAGTTCAGTATAAAAAATTTATACACCATTTTGGATTCATTATACAATACGCTTAAAGGCTCAACCCACGAAAATAAAACAATCAAGCTAACATTTAACAACTTTGTATCTGCAACAAAACATATTCCAGAGTTTGTTATTAAAATTGGCTCGTTAATTATCATCAAAATCACCGACGAAGACAATAATCAACAAATTAAAACCATTAAGCTATCCATTTCGAATATGATTCACATTGATAAGCATATTGGTTTATTGCAAAATCCAAGTCAGTTAATTAAAGAACTCCATAATTTCTAAACGAATTTAATTGAATAAAAAAAGCGTAAATAATATTTACGCTTTTTTTTATATATTTGATGTGTTTATTTTTTACAATAACCAACTTTTCACCTAATGAAAAAAACATTTTGCCTTTTTGTTTTATTGGCATCTTTAAATTTCAATAATATTTTTGCTGCAACTTATACTGTAATTAACACAAACGATTCGGGTGCAGGTTCACTCCGTCAAGCCATAACAGATGCTAACGGCTCAAACGGGCCTCAAACCATTCAATTTAACATTCCAAATTCAGACATAAACTACAATGTAATTTCGAATACTTGGAAAATCACATTAAACACTACGCTCCCAATGATAATTAAACCCTTAATTACCATTGATGCTACAACGCAAACAGCTAATCAAGGAAATACAAACCCTTTTGGACCCGAAATAGAATTAAATTGTAGTAGTTTATTAACTTTTGGATTTCGCATAGCAACCTTTGGAAATACAATAAAAGGATTTATTATTAATGGGTTTGATTTTGGAATTCAGATATATGGTAACATACAGGACAATATTATTACAGAAAATTACATTGGATGCAATTATTCTGGAACCATTGCGATTCCAAATAACTATGGAATCGGATTATTTGGAAATTCAAACCATACATTAATTTCAAACAATTTAATTTCTGGAAATTCACAATCGGGAATTATCATATCAACGGGTAATCAAAACAAAATTTTTGGCAATAGAATTGGAACTGACAAAACAGGAAATTTTCCACTCTCAAATACTAATGGAATTATCATAAATGAATCATTTGCAAATCAAGTGGGCGGTGATTTATTTAATGATCGAAATATTATATCAGGGAACACAGATGCAGGTATTATTATTAATGATTTTTATAGCATGTCAAATACAATATACAACAATTTTATTGGAGTAAACATAAATTGTAATGATACTTTACCTAATCAAAATGGAATAATAATAAATTCAGCATCAGCGAATATGATTGGTAATAGTGGTCCAAATTTCAGAAATATAATATCTGGCAACCGTTCCACTGGAATTGTTTTGAATGGCACTGGTACAAATGTCAATGAAATAAAAAACAATTTCATCGGTACCGACTCTACCGGAACTATAGCCATGAGTAATGCATACGGAATCATCATAAAAATGGATGCCGACCGTAATACAATCGGTGGTTCAACCGCAAGCGAAAGAAATATCATTTCAGCAAATCTCGAAATTGGTGTTTATATTGAATCCAGCGATAGCAATGTTGTCTCGGGAAATTTTATTGGAACCAATGTAAATGGAACAGAAACTTTTAGAAAAAATGGAGTATTAATTCAAGCCAACGGGATTGAAATCAACACCGTATCAAAATATAATCGAATTGGAGGATATACCGAAGGTGAACGAAATATCATCTCAGGAAATAGAGTTTATGGAGCCATTTATTATGGAAATTGTTCGTTAAACAACATTGTAGGAAATTACATTGGCACCGATGTCAGCGGAAGTTTTTCTATCCCTAATGCAACAGGAATTTGTGTTGACGCCGCTTCAAATCATAATATGATTGAGCAAAATTTACTATCTGGAAATGTCAGTTATGGAATTTTCATAGTTACCACAGGCAGTTATTACAATACGTTTAGAGCAAATTTAGTCGGAACAAATGCAACGGGTACTTCTGCCATTCCAAACGATGTTGGAATAATAATCGGTGGTGGTGCAAAATATAATCTGATTGGTGGTGATAATCCTGCTGATAGAAACATTTTTTCAGGAAATAATTATTCTGGTATAGAAATAAGTGATAACACGACCGATTCAAACCAAATTATTGGAAATTTTATTGGTACTGACATTACCGGTAATGTAGCTTTAAGTAATTACTATGGAATTGCAATGAGTAGTTTAAGTAGTCATTCGTTGATTGACCGAAATATTATTTCAGGAAACACATCGTGTGGGATGATTTTAACCGATAATACACATCATAACAAAATTATCAGTAATTTAATTGGTATTGGTAAAGATGGTAATACCCCAATTGGAAATGGTGCAACGGGTGTTGTCATAGCTTTTGGAGCTTCGTATAATAAAATTGGAAACATTGGACATGGGAATTATATTGCAAACAACGATTCGGGTGGAGTTGTAGTTATGGGAAGCAACACTTTACACAATAGAATTTCGGCTAATTCAATTTATAATAATTCATTTTTAGGAATAGATTTATTGCCCGAAGGCGTAAACTCAAACGATGCTGGTGATGCTGACAGTGGACCAAACAACTTGCAAAATTATCCTGTTATTACTTCAACTGGTTATAATTCATTTACTGGTCGAACTTTTATAACTGGAACATTGGATACTCCTTATAATTCCGAAAACTCAATTGAAATATTCAAAGTTGAAACCAACGATATTTTCAATCATGGTCAAGGAAAAGTGTTTTTAGGAAATACAAATCCTGATGTAAATGGAAATTGGACAATTTCGATTGTGGGTTTAATTACTGGAGATATTATCACTGCTACTGCCACGGATTCAGCAGATTGCACATCTGAATTTTCTCAAAATTATTCTGTAACTGTTGAAATTGATGTCATAAACTCTTTCGAAAACAGATTTACAGTTTATCCAAATCCAAGCAACGGAGAAGTAAATTGTGAGTTTGTTGCAAAAAATTCCGATTTTTATGAAATTTGTTTGAATGACTTGTTTGGAAAGGAAATTCATGTCTTATTCGAGGGTTACTTTGTTTCAGGAATTAACAATTTTCATTTTTCACTTTCCGACCAAATATTAAAACAAGGAAATTACATCCTTTCGATAAAGGAAAAAGGAAACGTTGTAAATTCAAAAATCATTACTTATATTGAATAACTAATAAAATATTTATTTAACTATAAACATTTTAAAAATGAAAAAACATAGCCACAAAGGCACAAAGACACTAAGTAACCACTAAGAAAAATAATGAAAAAACTTTGTGAACCTTTGAGCCTTAGTGACTTCGTGGCAGAAATAAAAGAAAAAAAAATGAAAAAGCATAGCCACAAAGGCACAAAGACACCAAGAAACCACTAATAATAATAAATATTTGTGAACCTTTGAGCCTTAGTGACTTCGTGGCAGAAATAAAAAAAGAAAAAAATGAAAGAATATAGCCACAAAGGCACAAAAACACTAAGTAATCACTAAGAAAAATAATATAAATCTTTGTGAACCTTTGAGTCTTAGTGTCTTCGTGGCAGAAAAAAAGAAAAAAAAATGAAAAAGCATAGCCACAAAGGCACAAAGACACCAAGTAACCACTAAGAATAATAAAAAAATCTTTGTGAACCTTTGAGCCTCCGTGTCTTCGTGGCAGAAAAAAAGAAAAAAAATGAAAAAGCATAGCCACAAAGGCACAAAGACACCAAGTAACCACTAA